>JAJYDH010000419.1 GCA_021777685.1 Planctomycetota bacterium
GTCCATAGACGGCCAGCATCAGGCAGCCGGCCAGGACCGAAGGCCACCCCCGGCCCCGGAGCCCTTCGCGGATGAAGGCGTCGCCGCCGACCTCCAGCAGGGCCGCCACGACGAAGATGATGAGGAGGACGACCGACAATCCGAGCTTCATCCGGCGGCCTCATGGGGAAATGGCGGCGGGGCGACCCTCCGCCGTTGTCGGAGGGCCGCCCCGTCGAAAAATTGCCGAAATCCGGGCCTCAGTCGAGGCTGGCGACGAGGTCGTCGGCCAGGCGTTCGAGGACCTCGATGGTCATCCGGCAGGGGACGGCCTGGCGACGGCGGGCGGCCTCGTCGAAGGCGATCCGTTGCAGGTGGAGGCTCCCCTCGCGGCGGAGCCGGACCTCGTAGAACGACCGGAGGTCGCCCCGGGGGGTCGGGGCCTGGCTCCTCAGCGCGGCCTCGCCGGCCAGGGCGTCGACCTCCAGGACGACCAGGGGCTCCATCAGGTACGTCAGCCGGGCGGCCAGCCGGTCGCCCCACTTCCGGAGTTCGTCGGCGGACAGGTCGCGTCGGCCGGCGGCGGCGTAGTCGAGGCCGTCGAAGGCGATCCCGACGGGGCCCTGGGCGGTCAGGTGGACGCTCAGCCGTGCCCCGGCCGCTTCGGCCTCGACGGGGCACGGCAGCGGGCCGCCGGGGGGCAGCGTCTCAACCGCGTCGGCGATCTTTCGGCTCAGGTTCATGGGACGATCCTCCTAAGGGCCGGATCGTGTGATCCGTCCCGTCGAATGACAAGAGGGTAGGCCGCCCATCGACGTTGGTCTCGATGTGGACCGGGCGCGTCCAGAGGCGGTGGAGGTGACGCAACGTATCCTGCGCGTGGTCGAGCTTCAGGTCGATCCCGAAGTGCTCGTGCTGGAGGTACAGCTCCCCCCGGTTCCGGTGGTTGCCGTCCTTCACCCGGATGATCGGCTGGCCGAAGTTGGTCAGGCCGAAGAGTAGACGTTCCTTGATCTTCTTGAACTCGCGGCTCTCGATCTCGTAGGTCTCGTGCTGGTCGTTGTGCTTGAAGCTGAACATGTTGTGGCGGCGGCAGAACTCGGGCGTCAGGAACGTATCGACGAAGGTGACGTCGTTGTGGATCTTGCGGACCTCGAAGATCTTCGCCCGGCCGAGGCCGAGGCCCTTGTCCCACCGCCGCTTCTCCTCGTGATCGTCGCAATTGTCGTATTCGGGGCCGAACTGCCCTTTATTCCAGCGTTCTTCGATGTCACGGAACAGCTCGATGCCGAGCTTGTAGGGGTTGAGCCGCCCGGGCTGGGTGGCCATCGTCCCGGAGTGGTGGTCGGCGTAGTCGACCAACTCGGAGGGGTCGAGCGTCCGGGTGGTCATGATCGTGGAGTGCCAGTAGGAGGCCCACCCCTCGTTCATGATCTTGGTCTGCCCCTGGGGGGTGAAGTAGTACGCCTCCTGCCGGACGATGTCAAGGACGTCGCGCTGCCAGGCGTTGAGCGGGGCGTGCTCCAGGATGAACAACAAGATGTCCCGCTCGGGGGTCTCGGGGAACTGCTTCGACTTCGCCTTCTCGGCCTCCTTGGCCCTGGCCTGCTCCTTGAGGAATTCGGGCGGATTGACGTAGGAGTCCATGTACTCCTTGCTCTGGAACCGGACCGGCCCCTGCCCCTCGTCCCCTTCGGGGCGGAAGTCGTAGCGGCTGACGTCGTCGCGCCGCTTGATGAATGGGGAGTGCATGTCGATCAGGTTTTCGAGCGACAGGCAACTGTCGATGAAGTCCTCGACGGCCTCCTCGCCGACGCGCTCCATGTAGGCGCGGATGCGGCTGCCGTGGTTGGCCGTCTCGTCCATCATCTTGCGGTTGGTCTGGCTGAACCAGATGTTGTTCTTGAAGAAGTCATTGTGGCCGTAGACGTGGGCCATGACGAGCTTCTGGTCGACCTTCATGTTGCAGCGGAGCAGGTAGGCATAGCAGGGGTCGTTGTTGATGACCATCTCGTAGATCTTCTGGAGCCCGTAGCGATAGCCCTTGGAGAGCTGCTCGTACTCCATGCCGAACCGCCAGTGCGGGTAGCGGGTGGGGAACCCGCCGAGGGCGGCGATCTCCGAGAGTTCGTCGTAGTCGAGGACCTCGAAGACGGTGTCGTAGAAGTCCAGGCCGTAGGCGGCGGCGTGGGCCTCGATCTCGACCTGCAGGTCGCGGAGGTCGGCCGGCAGGTTGTGTTCGGTGCTCATCGTGCTCATGGTCGTCGCCTCGTCTCAGACCTGGGCCAGGAACTTGCGGACCTCGTGCTCGAACATGGAGACCGGGACGAGCCAGGGCTTGTGCGTCAGCTCGATCTCCAGGACGGCCGAACCCGCCGGGCTCCGGTAATGCCCGGCGAACCGGCCGATCGGGGTCGTCCCCCGGAACGACCCGCCGTCGGGCGTCCCCTCATATTCGCCGTGCCGCTCCAGGACGGCCGCGGCCCGGCCGAACAACGCCCGGCGCTCCTCGGGATCTCCGGGATAGGGGACTCGGATCGTCGCCATGCGGTTCGCCTCGCTTCCTCCGGCCTTGCGATACGGCTGGTTCCCGGACGGCCGCCCGTCAGACGCCTTGTCCTCGCACACGCGGGACCAGGACATCCCGGACCCATCCGCGGAGTTCCTTGACCCATTGCGTCGAGGAGGCCATATCGGGTCGCTCGACCCATTCTAAGACCTCGGCCACCGACAGGAACGGGAAGCTGAGGCTCCGCTCGGCCTCGGCATAATGCCCGTCTTCCCCGAGGACGAGGAAGCGTAGGCCATTCCGCTTGCAGACCCACACTTCCGGCACGCCGAGCCTCCGGAGGATCTCGACGGCGTGCTTGGCCGGGTTGGCGTATTCGATCTCGAGCGCCAGGTCAGGGGGCGGGTCGACGTCCATGTCAATTTTCTCCTTGCCGAACTTGGCCGCGATCGACCGGTAGTTGGCCAGGTAGAAACTATCGTCCGGCTCAACGCCGGCGTCTTGATCCTGGCGCTTGAAGTTCGTCTCCCGGGTTGCCACGCAAGGGATGTCGAGCTCCTCGACGACCACGCGGACGAACGTGCTCAGTCGGTCGACGATGAACTCGTGAATGTTTGAGGTGGTCACGAGGTGGGCATCCCCGTCGAGATAGACGATCCGGGGCCGCCGCTTCTCGCCCCGGACCTCCAGGAGGCCGAGGTAGCGTTCCCATCCGAGGCCGACCCATCGGAGAGACTGATGCGACGAGCCCGATTCGATCGGGGCCGGATCAGGTTCCGCGACGAGCGTTGGAAAAGCCGTGGCCATCGTCTCGACCCTCGAAGAAACCTGAAATCACCGCCCCCGGCCGAGGAATTCCTTGATCGACTCGTAGATCCCATCCTTATTACGGATCTCGGACAGGGCCAGGTTCGGGACGTGCTCGAAGGCCTCTTCCAGCTCCCGGTAGAACTCGCCGGAGCCGTAGGGGGACTCGACCTGGCCGTAGCCGAACAGGTTGCACTTGGGCAGGAGCTGGTCGCGGAGCATGGCCACGCACTGGCGGTTGTCCTCGCCCCAGTTGTCGCCGTCGGAGAAGTGGAGGACGTAGATGTTCCAGTCGGCGACCGGGTGGTCGGCCTCGATGATCTTGTTGGCCAGGTTGTAGGCCGAGCTGATCCGCGTGCCGCCGCTCTCGCGGGTGTGGTAGAAGGTGTGCTGGTCGACCTCGCGGGCGACGGCGTCGTGGATGATGTAGCGGGTGGTCACGCCGTCGTACTGGCTCTTGAGCCAGGTGTCGATCCAGAACGCCTCGATCCGGACGATCTCCTTCTGGTCGTCGGTCATGCTGCCCGAGACGTCCATGAGGTAGAGCACCACGGCGTTGGAATGCGGCAGGAAGACCGGGTTCCACGACCGGTAGAGCTTGTCCTCGCGGACCGGGATGACCATCGGGTCGGCCGGGTTGTAGGTGTTCGAGGCGATCTGCCGCTTGAGGGCCTTCTTGTAGGTCCGCTTGAAGTGGCGGAGGCTCTCCGGGCCGGCCTGGCGGATGCCGGTGTACTTGTCCTTCTCCTCGATGATGTTGGCCCGGCCCTTGGGCTCGATCCGGGGCAGTTCCAGCCCCTCGCCGAGGATCTCGGCCAGCTCGTCGAGGGTCAGCTCGACCTCCAGGATGTGCTGTCCCGGCGAGTCCCCGGCCGAGCCCGGCGAGTCGCCCTCGCCGGCCCGGCCGATCGGCGTGCCGACGTCGCCGGGCCCCTGCCCGACCCCGCCGCTGTTCTTCGAACCGTAGCGGAACTCGGGGATCTGGATCTGCGGCAGGGGGATCGACACCAGCTCTCCGCCGGTCTTGCCGATCATCTCGCCGTGCGTGATGTATTTGCGCAGGTCGCCCTTGATCTTCCCTCGGACGATCTGCTTGAACCGGTTCTGATCCCGCTCGATTTTCCGTACCACGGCCGTTGGGCCCTCGACGTTGGATCGACAGATCCGGATCGGCCGACGTCCCGGGCACTGGCCCCTCCGAGGGGCCCTCCCGCGAGCCTGTCCCCGAGCCGCGCGGCGCAGCACGCCTTGCCCGCGACACAGGCGGTCGACCGTGGACCGGATGGCAAAGATCGGTGTGGAACTGGGCGAAACCGAGGGGCGGGCGTGGGCTCAGCGGTCGTCGATCGAGGCCGGATCTGCCCCGATTCAGGACGACCCACCGACCCTAACGCAAATCATATACCGGAGGCGACCGCCCCTCAAGCTCGACCGCCCCGGCGCGATACGTCCGCTAGCGTCCGTCGTCGCCGGCGGGGAGAATCTCGCTCACGGCGACGCGGCCGACCTCGATCCCGTCGAGCACAACAGGAATCTCGTCGCCCGGGCCATACTCACGGACGGCCCGATACCCGGGGATTTCAGCGGGTCCGCTCGGATCGGAATGGACGATGATTCTCCGGTTCGGGAGATTCGCGACCCAGTAGATCGGGACCCGATCGGCCGCATACGCCCGCAACTTGGTCACCGAATCTTGCGTGACGCTCGCGTCGGCAATCTCGACGACGAAACCCACATCGCCGGAGGTCCGCGCCCGGCCCAGAAAATCCCGGAGCTGACCGCGGACGACCATGAGATCCGGCTCCGGCATGCACACGAGGCCGATCTTCAGCGGGATCTCGTGGGCCACATGCCAGTGGGCCGGGATCATTCTGATCAGGAGATACAGGAGCGACAGGGAGGCGAACGAATGGAGGTCGCCCTTGGGCATCTTCTCGACGAGCCTCCCATCCCACAAGAAGACCGGGTCTCGGGGGCCATACACGCCCGCCTCGACCATTTTCTCATAACGATCGACGGTCATCAGGTGCGGCGGGAACTCGGGCTCGATTTCCATCTCGGGCTCGGCTACAGCCCGCGTTTCCGTCATGGTCGTGGCCATGAGTCGTCCTCCCTCGATTGTCGCCGGCCGGGATGTTAGCCCCGGCCGGCGTCGCCGATCAGTGGCCGCCGCGCTTGACGTCGCCCCGGGCGAAGATGCTGGCGACGTAGTTGAGCACGTCGGTCGCCGAGTCCTCGTCGTAGCCGTAGTTGCGGATCAGCCGGCCCTTGACGATGTCGATCTTCTCCTGCGTGTCCTTGTCGATCACGCTGGAGACCAGGCTGGTGAGCTTGATCGTGTCCTTCTGGTCCTGGAAGAGCTTCAGTTCCAGGGCCTTCTGGAGCCGCTCGT
>JAJYDH010000420.1 GCA_021777685.1 Planctomycetota bacterium
CTGGAAGTCGACCAGCGGCTCGCCGACCTGGACCCCCCCGTCGGACGAGAGGCGAAGCTCGCGGATGGTATCCTCGTGCGGGCCGGTCCGCTTCTTCACCACCGAGATCGCCTTGCGGACCCGGCCCGAGAACTCGAAGTAGCGGAGCAGGACGACCGTGTCGGCCAGGTAGCTCGCGTTGAGCGGGTCCTCGAGCTGGCCGACCAGCCCGTGCTGGGCGACCACCAGGAACGAGGCGACGCCGAGCTGGCCCAGGTAGATCAGCATCTCGTGGAGCTGGATGACCAGGAACCGCTCCTCGGGCATCGCGTTGAGGTAGCCGTTGAGGCTGTCGATGACCACGACCTTCGCCCCGGGCCCCTCCGCCGGCTCGACGGCCCGCTGCACGACCACCGCGAACTCGATCGGCGACAGCTCGGCCGGGTCGACCTGCTGGACGGTGACCAGGCCCGACTCGACGTGCTTGCGGAGGTCCATGCCCATCGCCTCGGACCGCTCGATCAGCGTCGCCGTGCTCTCGTCGAAGATGAACATCGCGGCCCGGTCGCCGCGCTCGGCCGCCGCGATCACGTAGCGGGTCGTCAGCGACGACTTGCCCACGCCCGCCGGCCCGACGACCAGGTTGCTCGACCCGCGCTCGATCCCGCCGCCCAGCAGCGCGTCGAGCTCGGAGACGCCGCTGAGCAGCGGGCCGCGCTCGAAGTCGCGATGGTGGTCCGAGGCCGTCAGCCTGGGGAAGACGTCGAGCCCGCCCCGCCTGATCCGGAAGTCGTGGTAGCCGCCCCGGAACTGGACCCCGCGCATCTTCACGACCCGCATCCGCCGCCGCTCCGCCCCGTATTCCGGGGCCCGATGCTCCAGGTTGATGACCCCGTGGACGATGCTCTGGAGGTTCAGCTCGTCCTCGCCCGAGGTCCGGTCGTCGAGCAGCAGGACCGTGCACTTCCGGTCCACGAAGAAGCCCTTCAGGGCCATGATCTGCCGGCGATACCGCAGCGGGTTCTGGGCCAGCAGCCGCATCTCCGACAGCGAGTCGAAGACGACCCGCGTCGGATTCTTCGCCTCGACCTCCTCGAGGACCGCCTTGGTCGTCTCGCTCAGCTCCACCTCCGAGGGGTGGAACATCGTGTAGTGGGCGTCCTTCCTGAGGCTCTCCTCCGACGGGTTGAGCTCGTAGATGTCGATCGAGTCGAGCGACCACCCGTGCGTCCGGGCGACCAGCCGGAGCTCATCCTCGGACTCCGAGAGGGTGATGTACATCCCCCGCTCGCCGAGCCTCGCCCCCTCCAGGAGGAACTGGAGCGCCAGGGTCGTCTTGCCCGCGCCGGGGTCCCCCTCGATCAGGTAGACGTGGTGCGCCGGCAGGCCGCCGGCCAGGATGCCGTCCAGCTCGGGGTTGCCCGTGGAGGCCAGGCCGGCATCGACTTCGACGCTCTCTCGATTCAGGTGGTCCGAACTCATGGTCCGCGATTCTCGCACGCCGTCGGAAGCCAGTATCAACTATGATTAACCGGAGATTCCGACCCCACTGGTCGGGTACAGCAACTCGCGCGCCCAACTCCCGGCCGGGGCGAAAATCCGAGGTTGCGCCCGCGAGGAATCGGCGGAACCCGAGGCTCCCCGGCCCGGGGTTTGCCGGCGGGATCGCGCGGCGGTTCCGATCTGGGCCGGGACCGCGGACCTCGCCGCGACCGCGCGGCCAACACCGGGAGGAGAGACGATGGGACACCAGAACTTCGAGGAATGCATCCGGGCGTGCGTCGCCTGCGCCGAGGCGTGCGAGCACTGCGGGGACGCCTGCATCGGCCACGCGGACATGGCCGACTGCGTGCGGACCTGCCGCGACTGTTCCGAGCTTTGCTGGGCCTGTTCCGGCTTCATGGCCCGGGGCTCGAAGCTCGCCGCCGAGGTCTGCCGGGCCTGCGCCAGGGCCTGCGAGCTCTGCGCCGAGGAGTGCGGCAAGCACCAGCACGAGCACTGCCGCCGCTGCGCCGAGGCCTGCCGCCGCTGCGCGGACGAATGCCGGAAGATGGCCGCCTGAATCGACCCGGCCCCGGGTCGGCGGATCGGGGAGGTTTCCTCGACCCGGGACAGGCCGGCAAAACCTGGGCCGGTCTCAGACGGCCGACCGGAGGCATCCCGTGAAAGAGCCCTTCGACATCGACGAGGCCTTCCGCCGGCTCCGGGTGGCCGTGGCTGGACTCCCCAAGGCGGCGATGTTCGACCTCCGCGATCGGGGGTTCTCCTCGCCGTTCGAACAGCTCGTCGGCAGCCTGATCTCGGCGAGGACCCGCGACGAGACGACGATGGAGGTCTGCCTCCGCCTCTTCGCCGAGGCCCGGACGCCCTCGGCGATGGCCGGGCTCGGCGAGGCCGGGCTCGCCAGATTGCTCCACGGCGCGTCGTTCCCCGAGCCCAAGGCCCGCGACCTGGTCGAGCTGTCGCGGCGGATCTCCGAGGAGCACGGCGGCGACGTGCCCGGCACGCTCGAAGGGCTCACCGAGTTCCGGGGGGTCGGCCCGAAGATCGCCGCGCTGACGCTGGCCGTCGGGTTCGGCAAGGCGGCGATCGCCGTCGACATCCACGTCCACCGGATCGTCAACCGCTGGGGCTACGTCGAAGGTTCGACCCCCGAGAAGACCGCCGCCGCGCTCGCCGAGAAGCTCCCCGAACGCTACTGGATCGAGATCAACGAGCGGCTCGTCCCGTTCGGCAAGTCCGTCTGCACGGGCGCCCGGCCGAGATGCTCGACCTGCGCCCTCCTGTCGATGTGCCGGCAGGTCGGGGTGACGTCGCATCGGTGAGGGGGTCCTTGACGGGGGGGCTCCGGCCGGACACGCTGGGGTGACGATCCTCGACGGGATGGATCGGGACGGCCCGCCTTCCGGATCGCCAAAGCCATGCATCGCGCGTTCGAGCCGGCCCTGATGGCCGAGGGCCACGTCCACGCCGACGGGTCGACGCACCACCATCACGATCACGACCACGATCACGACGCCGAGCGCCGGACCCTGGTGGCGACGACCGTGGTGGTCGGCCTGCTGCTCGGGCTCGACCTGGCCACCGGGGTCTGGGCGCCGGAGTGGCGGCGGCCGTTCGGGGTGCCGCTGGCCCTGGCGGCGGCGATCATCGGCGGCGGGCGGGTGGTCTACCTCGCCCTGGCGGCGCTCTTCGAAGGGTCGATCGGCGCCGACATCGCTCTGGCGGTCGCGTGCGTGGCGGCGGCGATCCTGGGCGAATACTTCGTCGCGGCCGAGGTCGTCTTCATCGCCCTCTTCGGCGAGTGCCTGGAGCTGTTCACCTTCGAACGCGCCCGGCGGAACATCCAGGGCCTCTTCGACCTCCGCCCCCGGACCGCCCGCGTCCTCCGCGACGGCCGGGAGGTCGAGGTCGAGGCGGCGAGCCTGGCCGTCGGAGACGTCCTCGTCGTCCGGCCCGGCGAGCGGATCGCGGCCGACGGCACGGTCGTCGAGGGGCGATCGGCGGTCGACCAGGCCGCGCTGACGGGCGAGTCGATGCCGGTCGACAAGGGCGAGGGGGACCCGGTCTTCACCGGGACGGTCAACCGGTTCGGCCGGCTGGTCGTCCGCGCGGACAAGGTCGGGGCCGAGACCACGCTCGGCCGGGTCGTCCGGCTCCTGGCCGACGCCCAGAAGAACCGCTCGCCGATCGAGCGGACGGCCGACCGCTACGCCCGCCGGTTCCTGCCCGCCGTCCTGATCGCGGCGAGCGTCGTCTTCGCCGTCACCAACGCGACGAGCCTCTACCGCCGCGCGACGGGCTCGGCCGAGCCGAGGCCGATCGACGTCATGCCCGCGCTGGCCGTGCTGGTCGTGGCCTGCCCTTGCGCCCTGATCCTGGCGACCCCCGCCGCGATCCTGGCGGCGACGGCTCGGCTGGCCCGCCGGGGCGTGCTGGTCAAAGGGGGGGCGGCGCTGGAGCGGCTGGCGAAGGTCGACGCCCTGGGCTTCGACAAGACCGGAACGCTGACCGAAGGGCGGCCCGAGGCCGGCGAGGTCGTCACCGTCGAGGGCTGGACCGCCGACGCCCTGATCCGCCTGGCCGCCGCCGCCGAGAAGCCCAGCGAGCACCCGCTCGCCCGCCTCCTGGTCGCCGAGGCCGCGAGCCGGGGGCTCAAACTCCCCGAGGTCCGCGACTTCCAGGCCCAGCCGGGCGCCGGGGTCTCGGCCCGGCTCGACGAGGGGGAAATCCTCGTCGGCAACCGCCGGCTCTGCCGCGAGCGGTCGGTCGAGGTCCCCGAGGCGATCGAGGCGGCTTTGAAGCGGCTCGACGAGGCCGGCCAGACCGCCTTGATCGTCGCCGTGGACGGCCACGCGGTCGGGGCCATCGGCGCCCGGGACAGGGTCCGCCGCGAGGCGCATGACGTCGTCCACGACCTGAAGCACCTCGGCCTCAAGGACCAGACCATCCTCACCGGCGACCGCCCCTCGCCGGCGAGGGCCGTGGCGAAGAAGGTCCACCTCAAGGCCGTCGAGGCCGAGCTGACCCCGGGCGACAAGGCCGAGTGGGTCCAGAGGCGGAAGGCCGAAGGGCGGGTCGTCGCCATGATCGGCGACGGGATCAACGACGCCCCCGCCCTGGCCCTGGCCGACGTCGGGATCGCCATCGCCGGCGTGGGGTCGGACCTCGCCGCCGAGGCCGGGTCGATCGTCCTCCTCGGCGACCCCCTGACCCCGCTCCCCGGCGCCATCGCCCTGTCTCGCCAGACGGTCCGGGTGATCCGCCAGAACATCCTGATCTTCGCCTTCGGCCTGAACGCCCTGGCCGTGATCCTGGCCGGGCTCCGCGTGCTCGGGCCGGTCGGCGCGGCGATCTTCCACCAGATCGGCTCGCTGCTGGTCCTGCTCAACGCCCTCCGCCTGCTGGGCTTCGACAGTCGGTTCTCGCGTGGGTTCGGCCGGTTCGTCGGAGCCTGCCGAGGTTGTCGCCCCTCGGCCCTGGGGACGTGGGCGTACCGGAAACGAAGGCCGATCCTGGCGACGCTGGCGAGCCTGGCCGTGCTCGCCTACCTCGGCTCGGGGATCGTGGCGATCGGGCCGGAGCAGGTCGGTGCGCTCCGACGCTCGGGCCGGTATGTGCCTCCCTTGTTAGAGCCCGGCCTGCATTTCCGGCTCCCGCCGCCCTGGGAGGTCGTGACGCTGGTCGAGCCCGACCGCGCCCGGGTGGCGAGGGTCGGGCTCTCGACCCCCTCGGGCTCCGGGCCGCTCGCCTGGAACGCGACGCACGGGACCCGCCGGGCCGACGAGGCGCTGTTCCTGACCGGCGACGAGGACCTGGTCGAGTTGGCCGGGGTGGTCGAGTACCGGATCACACGCGAAGGGGTGCCCGGCCTGCTGTTCGACCAGGCCGACGTTGAAGGGGCCGTGCTCGCCTCGGCCGAGGCGAGCTTCCGCGACGCGATCCTCCGGACCCCCTCCGAGTCGATCCTGGTCGGCCGTCGGAGGGAGTTGGAGGCCGAGGTCGCCAGGGGGCTCCGCGACCGGCTGGAGGCGTCGGGCGTGACGGTGGCGGTCGACCAGGTCCGGGTGGTCGACGCCCACCCGCCCCGCGAGGTCGTCCCCGCCTATCGAGACGTCTCGGCCGCCGTCTCCGACGTCGAGCGGTTCCGCAACGACGCCGAGGCCTTCGCCGCCGA
>JAJYDH010000421.1 GCA_021777685.1 Planctomycetota bacterium
CAGGCACCGGCTGCTCGCGCATCTCCCCGGCGGCGACCTCAGCCTCGACTGGGACGGCCCCGGCGCGCCCGTCTTCATGACCGGCCCGGCCACCGAGGTCTATTCGGGCGAATGGCCGGGGTGATCTCGATTGTAACCCATGAATTGCCCGGGAGATCGACCGCGATGACCATCCCTGTCCTGATCGAACCGTTGGACGGCACGGGATTTCGGGCGACCGGCGGGGAGCCATTCTCGCTCAGCGCCGAGGGGGAGACCCGGGACGGTGCCCTGGCTCGTCTTCGCGCACTCATCGAGGCCCGGATGGCCGCCGGCGCCGAGATCGTGCCCCTCGACTTGCCGGCCTCGGATCACCCGTGGGCCGCCCTCGCCGGTTGGCTCAAAGGCGACCCGCTCCTCGGCGACTGGGAAGGAGCCATGGCCGACTATCGGCGGTCGATCGACGAGGATGACAGCATCTTATGAGCCTGTTCGTGCTCGATACCGACATCGCGACGCTCTATCAAGCGGGCCATGAGACCGTCTGTCGGCGAGTCCTGGAGACGCCGGAGGCGGATCTTGCGATCTCCATCATTTCCGTGGAGGAGCAGCTTTCCGGATGGTACGCCCTCCTTCGAAAAGCAAAGACTCCCTCCGAACTCGCGGCCGTTTATGCCAGCATGACGCGGTCAGTCAGCTCTCTCTCCCGGCTCACCATCCTGTCTTTCACCGAACCGGCGATCGATCGTTATGTCGCGCTAAGGGCAATGAAGCTTAACCTCGGGAAGATGGACCTGCGGATCGCCGCCATTGTCCTGGAGCAAGGCGCCATCCTGGTCACGCGAAATGCCCGGGATTTTTCGAGGATTCCTGGCCTCAACTTCGAAAATTGGGCGGATGCTCCCGGAATTGCCCCGATCGGGACGGCCCCGACGCCCCCGTCTTCATGACCGGCCCGGCCGCCGAGGTCGATTCGGGCGAATGGCCGGGGTGATCCTCACGACAATCGGTCATCTCGCGTGAAAATGCCCGGATCAAACCGATCGTCCGGGTCGGGTTTTCTTTGCCCAGGCTCCTTGATCGGAATTTCCAAAAAATAATTTGCAATCCCCCGCATTTTATCTATCCTATCAGGGGCTGGCACCAAGTTTGCCCAGTCTGGACGACCGTGACAAATTGGGTCTCTTGCTAGACCCGCCCTATTGACCCCAACTCTGGAGACGACACGATGCGGACCCTCACGACTCTCGCCCTGGCCGGCCTGTTCGGCGCCCTCCTGCTCGCCGGCGACGCGAGCGCCTGCTGTCACAAGAAGAAGGTCGCCTGCGCCCCGGCCTGCGCCCCGGCCCCGGCCCCGGTCTGCGAGCCGGCCCCGGCCCCGGTCTGCGAGGCCCCGGCCAAGAAGCATTGCGGCGGCTTCAAGATGCCGAAGATGAAGTTCGGCTGCCACAAGAAGGCCGCCCCGGCCTGCGAGACCGCCTACGCCCCGGTCGAGTACGCCGCCCCGGTCTACGCCGCCCCGCAGTCCTCGCCCCAGGCCACCGGCCAGGGCATGTAATCGCCGTCGTCTCGAAGCCTGGGGGCCATCGGCTCCCGGGCTGAGTTGAAGGACAGGCCGTCCGGCTGAAAGACCCGACTTCCTCCGCTCCTGGGCGGGGGGCGTCGGGTCTTTCGGATTCGAAGGCCGTTCGGCCGACTTCCCGCCTAGCGTCGAGGCGGCGGGATGGATTATAAGACGTCGTGGTCGACCGCCGTCGGGACCCGAAGGCCAGGGAGGGCCGAGCCGTCATGAAGATCCAGCATCCGCTCCTGGTCCGGGCCGTCGGGGTGACGGGGGCCTGGCTGGTCCGCCGGCTCTCGGGGTCGTGCCGGTTCCACTTCCGCTACGCCGACCCCTCGGTTAACCCCGAGGTCGCCCGGAGGACCGGCGAGCGTTATATTTACGCCTTCTTCCACGAGGTCATGCTGTTCCCGGCCTATTACTGGGCCTGGCCGGAGATGCAGATCCTGATCAGCGACCACCGCGACGGCGAGCTGATCACCCGGGTCGTCCGCCGCCTGGGATTCGGGGTGGTCCGGGGCTCGACCACCCGAGGGGGCGCCCGGGCCCTCCGAGAGATGACGCACCGGGTCGATCAGGGGCATCTCTGCGTCACCCCCGACGGGCCGAGGGGCCCCCGGCGCCACGTCCACCAGGGGCTCGCGTACCTGTCGAGTCGGACCGGCCTGCCGATCGTCGGGGCGGGTATGGCCTTTCAAAACCCCTGGCGGGCCAGGAGTTGGGACCGATTCGCCGTCCCTCGCCCGTTCCAGGCCGCCGCCTGCGTCGTCCCCGAACCGCTCCTCGTCCCGCCCGATGCCGACCGGGACACCATCGAATCCTGCCGCCTCGAAGTCGAGCGGCGGATGCTCGCGGCCACGGCAGAGGCCGAGGACTGGGTCAAGACCTTCTAGTACTCCGTCAAGGCTTAAATGGTGGGCCGTCGGGTGCCACGGGTTGTACTCAACCCGTGCCGCAAGCCGCGTCTTTCGCACGGGTTCCGAGTATGGAACCGCGTGGCACCCGGACCCACCAATTAAGACCTGACGGTGTACTAGGTTTCTTGGATTGCCTAGATTGCCGTTCGGATGCGCGTCGAGTTGCCCATAGGTCGCCCTCGACCTTCCCCACACTCTCCGCGGACGAAATGGCCTTCAAGCCGACCGGCGGGCCGCCTCGGCCCGTCTCGCTGATCCTTGCCGCTTCCTGGGCGAGACCTCGACTCGCCCGGAACGTCCCGGGGTGGCGTATCTCCTCGCCGTGCTCCTGTCTCACGATAATCCGAGTTTCTTTCGGCAAAATCCGATACTTGTTGCCGCCGAGGGGGTCTTTACCTGGTGAAAACCCTGAGATATAGTCGACTTGCCTGTCGAAGGACATTTCGCGTCTCATAACTTTCGGCATAGGCAACGTCTTCTGCCCCTGATCGGCGGTACGGAGCACATCAATGAGGAATGAAACGGGGATTAGGATCGTCGGTGGGACGGACCCTGACTTAATCGAAGTAGCGGAGACGAGAGCCCGTTTTGAGGTCTGGCGGGCCCTCTCGCTGGGGTTGGAGCCCGCCGAGGTCCGGCGTGCCGTCCTCGGTCGGTTCCTGGACGAGATCAGCGCCGAGAGTTACGGCCACTACGCGGACGAGTCGCTGATGGCCGCGATGCAGCGGGCCGTCGAGGAAGCCCTGATCGAAGGATGAGAGTCCCCGCGACGACGTGCGGGATCATCGACGATGTTTGGAGACCCGATGGCCGGCCCGAGGCGGCGGGCCCGCGCCCCTCAATCCGCGAGCCGGCAGAGCGTGCAGCGCCGCCTGGGGATGGCCCGAGGAGGGATGGCCTCGATCGGATATCGGTCCAGGCCGAGCCGGGGGATCAGCCACGCGCTGTCGTAGGCGTACTGGTCGTAGATGCTCCGGGTCATCACCTCGCGGGCGATATATCGCGAGGCCGGCTTGCCCACGCGGATCAGCGGGTAGTGAGCCCGGCCGAAGACGGGGTCGACGGCCGCGACCGCATGGATGCAGTCGCTGACCAGCAGGTTCCTCGGCGTGCTGATCGCCCGGTAGCGGGCCTGGCCGCTGTCGAGGATCTGCGCGACCCGCAACGACCGCTCGAAGATGGGCGCCGCGATGACGAACGGCCCCCAGGCCGCGACATGCTCCCTGTTCTTGAGCACTAAGGATCGTCGATTCAATAACGTCCCGTTTTCACGGCGAACTCTTTGGAGTGCGGGAGCTTGCTCCCGGATCTGTCGGACGTCCGCGGCCGGGAGCAAGCTCCCGCACTCCAAAACAAATTCATGAAACAATGCCGGGCGTGAATCCTCGGCGGAGATCGTCGGGGATTTCCGACCGGCCCGGGCGATCATGAGGGATCGGCCGCCCCGGCGACGCCTGGCCGGATGCGGTCCCATCAGGCCCGGGTGGGGGAGGCCCAGCGGGCGGCGTTGAGGATCACCCGGCGGACCGAGGGGTGGTAGAGGACGGGGAAGGCGTCGTGGCCGGGCCGGAAGTAAACGACCTTGCCCTGGCCGACGGTCCAGGTCAGGCCGCTCCGGAAGGTCACGTCGCCCTGGAACTTGGAGAGGAAGACGACGGTCTCGGGCCTGGGGACGTGGAACGGCTCGGCGTACATGGCCGTCCTGGGGATCGTGAACGGGGCGACGCCCCGGGCGATCTCGTGGTCGGGGGCCTCGACCAGGATGCGCTCGGGCCGCCCGTCCTCGGACCAGTCGCCGGGCTCGCAGGTGTCTCCCATCAGCTCGCGGAACGGCTTGCTGCCGCACGAGGCGTGGAGCGCGACGAGGCCGAGCCGGCCGGCGCGGACGCGCTCGGCGACGGCCTTCGCGCGGTGGTCGGGCAGCTCGGCGTGGCGGAGCCGGCCCCACCAGATCAGCACGTCGGTCGCGTCGAGCGCCTCGTCGGACAGCCCGGCGGCGGGGTCGGTCAGGCGGGCCCGCTTGACCTCCAGGCCCGTCTGGCGGCGGAGGTGGTCGCCGAGCGCGCCGTCGACGTCGTCGGGATAGACCGATCGGGGGGCGGTCCCCTCGGACCAGACCCGGACCCGGACATTCGAGGCCCGAGCCTCGGCCGGCCGGGGGTCGAGGAGGCCGCTTCCCGAGGTTGCCGCCGCCGCGACGGCCGCGATCCGACGCGCGAACGATCGGCGGTTGATCCGACCCAAGTCTTCGCTCTGGTCCATCGTCGCTCATCGCCCGGGGGGCGTCATGGCAGGAACCGACTTTGCGAGAGCACCGGGCATCGTCAGGGGGGCGCCCGGTCACCGACCATCAGGCGGGGAGGGATATCTTAATTCATCCCCATCATCGAGTTCAAGGGATCTGTTTGCGATTTCTTCAACATCGACGCCATTTATGAGGCTTTGGGCAGGTTGGAGCGATTCGGAATCTCAAATCTGAGATCTCAAATCCCAATCCTCCCCGAAAAGCTGGCACCTTTCGATTCGAAATGAAAAAGCCCGCCGGGATGACGGGCGTGGCCGGAGTCGGGCCGGTCATCGATCAGTACGGATAGCCGCCGCCGTATCCGTAGCCGAACCCCACGCGGGGGCCGATGGTCACGGGCGGGGCGACGTAGGGCCGGGCGTAGGGATACCCGTAGGCCCCGCCGTAGCCCCGGCTGTAGGCGCGGTCCCCGTAATAGCCGGCGAATCCTCGGCTGTAGGCGCGGTTCCCGTAGGTGCCGGCGTAGCCCCGGCCGGCGCCGAAGAAGCCCCGGCCGGTGCCGCCCCGATAGGCGCGGCCCCGGTACTGGGCCGAGGCGTCGGCGGGGGCGAGGGAGATGATCGTCAGCGCGAGGGCGACGATCGCCAGCATCCGGAGGGGACCTCGTCGCCTGTTCGCGGGGGTGAGCATCGTCCGGTCCTTTCTCGTCTCGACGGGCTCGCGATCGGCCGGCCCGACGGCTCGACTTCGGGGGGAGGGTCCAGGCCCGCTCGCGCGGCCTCCGTCGGGAATGTCGACGGCAAGCGTCATGCCGCGCGACTGGCCTTCGGCTATAATGTCCCGGTCCGAGGGCCGAAGGGCCGCCCCTCGGGACGCCGTCCGGCCGGATCGTCTCGGAGGTCGAATGCACTCGGGGGAGACCGATCGCCTGAACTGGGAGCTGGCCACCGAGC
>JAJYDH010000013.1 GCA_021777685.1 Planctomycetota bacterium
GGCCTGGCTGGCCGAGGTGCTGGGGGAGGGCGCCCCTTGAGCACGCCCGAGGTCCCCCTCGAGATCGTGTCGGTGGCGATGGGCCGGTGGGAGGTCGCGTCGGCTCCCAAGCAGATCCGGACCCTGCTCGGCTCGTGCGCGGGGGTGGTCCTGCTCGACCGGGCGGCCAGGCTGGGCGCGGTGGCCCACATCGTCCTGCCGGATTCGAGAGGCGCGGCCGACCATCCGGGCAAGTTCGCCGACACGGCGATCCCCGGGATGCTGGCGGACCTGGAGCGGCGGCTCGGGCGGAGTTCCCGGGGACGCCTGACGGCGAAGGTCGTCGGCGGGGCGAGCATGTTCCAGTCCGGCCCGGCGATGAACATCGGCCGGATGAACCAGGACGCGGTCGACCAGATCCTCGCCGGCCTGGGCATCCCGGTGCTGGCCCGCGACGTCGGCGGCGGCGCCGGGCGGCGGCTGACCCTGGACATCGCCTCGGGGATCGTTACCATCCGTGTACCCGGCGGCGATGAATATGCGATCTGACGCGACCGGGCCGACCGGCCCGGCGAGAGGCCCCGGGGGACCGACCATGGGACGCTTGCTGGTCGTCGACGACGCCATGCTGATGCGGCGGATGATCCACGAGGTGGCCGTCGAGGCCGGGTGGGAGGTCGTCGGCGAGGCCAAGAACGGCCGGGAGGGGGTCGACCTCTTCGACCAACTTCGCCCCGACCTGGTGACGATGGACGTCGTCATGCCCGAGATGGGCGGCCTGGAGGCCCTGAGGCGGATCAGGGGGCTCGACCCCGCCGCCCGGGTCGTCATGGTCACGGCCCTGGATCAGAAGCGGACCATCGAGGAGGCGATCCGCGACGGGGCGATCGACTTCATCGTCAAGCCGTTCGACCGGGGCCGGATCGTCGCCCTGCTCGGCAAGCTGGACGCGAGAGACCCGAGGCCGGCTGCCCGGCCGGGAGGCGGCCCTTGACGGCGTCGGAGAAGGTCCGGGTCCTGGTCGTGGACGACTCGGCGCTGATGCGCAAGGTCCTGACGGACCTCCTGCGGACCAGCCCGGAGATCGACGTCGTCGGCCAGGCCAGGGACGGCGCCGAGGCGGTCGAGATGGCCGGCCGCCTCCGGCCGGACGTCATCACCCTGGACGTCGAGATGCCCGGGATGTCGGGCCTCCAGGCCATCCCCGCGCTCTTCGCGGCCCACGAGGCTTCCATCGTGATGGTCAGCGCCCTGACCCAGGCGGGCGCCGCCGTGACCCTGGAGGCGCTGGAGCTGGGGGCGTTCGACTTCCTGCCCAAGCCGTCGCAGCATCAGATGGCCGAGCTGAAGGCGCTCCGCGAGGTCCTGGTCGGCAAGGTCCTGGCCGCGGCGCAGAGCCGGGTCCGCCGGCCCCGGTTGTCGGCCCGGCCGGTCCGGCCCCCCTCGGCGTTCGAGATCCCGACCGGCGGCGTGACCCCCTCGACATCCCTGACCGACTGCGTGGTCCTGGGGATCTCGACCGGGGGGCCGCAGTCGCTCGGGCAGGCGTTCGCCGGGCTGGCCCCGCCGATCCCGCCGGTCCTGATCGTCCAGCACATGCCGGCCGGCTTCACCCACGTCTTCGCCGAGCGGCTGGCCCGCCACTGCGAGCTGACCGTGAAGGAGGCCGAGGAGGGGGACAAGGTCGTCCCCGACCAGATCCTGATCGCCCCGGGAGGCCGCCACATGACCCTGATCGGCCGGGCCCCTCGGGCCCGGGTCTCGCTCTCCGACGGCCCGCCGGTCAGCGGCCACAGGCCGTCGGTCGACGCCCTGTTCCTCTCGGCCGCCAAGGCGTTCGGCCCCTCGACGGTCGGGATCATCATGACCGGCATGGGCCGAGACGGCGTCGACGGCTGCAAGAAGATCCTGGCCGAGGGCGGGACCACCTTCGGCCAGGACGAGGCGACGTCGATCGTCTACGGGATGAACAAGGCCGCCTTCCACGAGGGGGCCGTCCGCCGCCAGTTCGCCCTCGAAGAGCTGGCCGGCATCCTCTCGAAGCTCGCCCGCAAGGGCCCGCCGGCCGACCGGGGGCCGACCGGCGGCTGATCCCGATCAGTAGGGGGACAGGTAGCGGGTCTGGATGACCGGCTCGCCCTGGATCACCTGCCGCCGGATCACCGGGGCGGGCTGGACGTACCGGCTCTCGACGATCGGGGCGGGCTGGACGACCCGCTGCTCGATGATCGGGGCGGGCTGGACCACCTCCTGCTGGATCACCGGGGCCGGCCGGATCACCCGGGTCTCGCGGACGACCGGCGGGGTGGTCGTGACGTACCGGACCGGACGCTCCTTGATGACGGTCTTGAAGAGCTTGCGGCGGACCTTGACCTGCTCGCCGTAGGTGACGGATCTGGTGCCCGGCGCGACGGTCTCGTAGACCACGGACTCGGCCGGGACCTGCGCCCGGGCCTCGGTCGCCCCGAGGTCCAGCACCCCGACCGCCGCCAACGCCGCCATGCCCGCTCCCAGCAACATCCGATTCATGGTTCCGACTCCTGCAAGGGTCCGAAGGTATCCTGACCCCCGGCTCACAGGGCAAACCCCGCGCCATCGGCGGCCCCGACGGGCGTCCGACGGCCTCGCGATCGGCCTCAAGAACCCGCCTCGCGGCCGGTTGCGGTTTCCAGGAAAGTTCCTGCCCGGGCGAGAAGTCTCGGGCCGATTGTCAGAATGGCCGGCGCCGACCGACAGGATCGACACGCGAGGGGCTGGTTCCTGGCGGAGCATCAGGCCCTCGCCGGGTCGCCCGCACCGGCCCGGCTCGCCGTCTCGGCGGCCTCATTCGCCCCCGACGAGTGCTCGGCCCCGTACTCCTGGAGCCGCTCGATCGCCCGGCGCATCGTGGCGTCGTCGACCTCATGGACGTCGACCGGGTCGCCGACCCTGCGGAGCATGGTGAGGGTCAGCCGGCCCCCGAGGTGCTGGCGGAACTCTTCGAGCCCCTCGAAGAGGGGCCGGGTGTCGGACAGGGCGGGGTGGGCGAGGTCGAAGCCGAGGTCGACCAGGCAGCGGAGGACGCGGTCGGCGTCCTCGGCCGGGAGCCCGAGGGCCATCGAGGAGTAGATCGTGTCGAGGGCCACGCCGATGGCGACGGCCTCGCCGTGGCGGAGCCGGAAGTCGGTCATCGCCTCCAGCTTGTGCGCCGACCAGTGGCCGAAGTCGAGCGGCCGGGCTTCGAGCGACTCGAACGGGTCGCCGTTCCGGGTGATGTGCCGCCGGTGGGCCTCGGCCGAGGCGGCGATCATCGGCAGGGTCGCGGCCGGCTCGCGGCGGCGGATCTGGCCGGCGGTCCGGCAGAGCTCGGCGAACATCGCCGGGTCCTTCAGGAGCGAGACCTTCACGGCCTCGGAGAACCCGCAGATGAAGTCGCGGTCGGGCAGGGTCTCCAGCAGGCTCGCGTCGTTGATGACCGCCCAGGGGACGGCGAACGAGCCGAGCCAGTTCTTCTTGCCGAACAGGTTGACCCCGTTCTTGACCCCCACGCCCGAGTCGGCCTGGGCCAGGGTGGTGGACGGCAGGCGGACCAGGCGGATGCCCCGGTGGGCGATCGCCGCCGCGAACCCGACGGCGTCGAGCACCGCCCCGCCGCCGATCACGACGACGTAGCTCCGGCGGTCGAGCCCGGCGGCGTGGAAGACCTTGAGCATCCGCTCCAGGATGTGGATGTCGTTCTTGACCGCCTCGCCCCCCTCGACGACCTGGACATTGCCGGCCAGCTCGATCCGGTCGGCATGCTCGTCGGCGAAGGCCCGGAGCTTCCGACGGAGGTCCGGCCGGGCCCGGTCGACGTGCTCATCCGCCCAGAACTGGACCTTCGCCGGCCGGTCCCCGGAGGGCTCCAGCACTCGCGCGAGGACGTCCCGGTCGGCGCCGAACACGTCGCTCGTGAAGTGCAGCCGATGGACGAACGAGGGGGCGAAGGGCACGGAGGTGCCGTCGAGGTCGTTCTGGTGGGTCATCGTCGCTAGACTTCCGGCAGAGGGCGGCGGGTGGAAACCGGCCCGGCCGATCTGGTCGGCTCGGGGCCGAAGGAGAGTTTCTTCATCATACCCGCACGATCAAGGCCGGTCGAGGGGGTGGGGGGATCGGCCAAGGAGGACTGCAAGGTCGGTCTCGTAGGGTGGGTGAGCGGTAGCGAAACCCACCAGGCTCAGCGAGGCCGTCTCCGGTGGGTTTCGCTACCGCTCACCCACCCTACATTTTTCACGATTCACCCCGCCTTCATCCCCGACAGCACCCCCTTGAGATAGCCGATGCTCTCGGCCGTGCCGGGGATCGGGTCGTTCAGGTTCTTCTCGAATTCCAGGCCGAGGTGGCCGGCGTACTTGATGTCCAGGAGGGCGTCGAGGATGCCCCGGAGGTCCAGGACGCCCCGGCCCAGCTCGACGGGCCGGGAATTCCCCGACGCGACGGCGATGTCCTTGATGTGCAGGTCGTACAGCCGGGGGGCGCATTTGCGGATCGCCTCGACGGGGTCGACGCCACATCGGGCGGTGTGGCCGACGTCGATGCAGACGCCGATCCGCTCGTCGAGAGACTGGATCGCCACCCAGGCGTCGAGCGGCGAGGGCCAGACCTTGTCCTCGGGGCCGTGGTTGTGGATCGCCACCTTGAGGCCGGTCTCCTTGACGAACCTGTCGAGGACCGGCAAAGACTTCCGGCTCGGCTTGCAGACGATGGTCGGGATGCCGGCGTCGCGGGCGTACTCGAACATGTTGCGGATCGAGCCCTCGTCGTCGGCGGGGGTGATGACGCCGCAGCTCAGGAGCGTGATCCCGGCGTCGTAGAACTTCTTCGCGACGGCCTGACGCTCCTCCTTCGTGCTCTTGAGCGGCAGGTGGGCGTCCTTGATCGAGGCGTAACGGAGGTCGACCCGCTTGACCCCCGCGATCGCGGCGTCCAGCGGGAGCTTGGAGAACGTGTACGTCGCGATCCCCATCTTGAGCCCGAGCCAGGGGTCGCGGGCGGCCCTGGCCGGCTCCTGGGCCGGGGTCCGGGAGGCGAAATGACCCAGCGTCGAGAGCGCCGCGGCCGAGGCTCCGAGCCTCAAGACACCCCGGCGCGATTGGGCGGACGAACGGTCCATGGACGATCCCCTTGATCCCGGATCTGGCGAGTCGGATGGTCGCGCGGCCCGAAGGGAGGGCCGGCCGACCCGCCAGCATACGGGGAAGGGGCGGCGGTTTCGAGGTTCTGGCGGGGATCTCCGCCCGGTCCCGCTCAGGCCGACTCGCGGCCCGACCGAATCTCCTCGATCCCGTCGAGATGGGCCAGGTTCTCGACGACCTCGGCATAGAGCCGGGCGACGTGCGGGCAGGTGTCGGTCGAGACCTCGGGGGAGAGCCAGTTCATCTGGCGGAGATGGTCGACCGGCCAGCTCGGCAGCGGCGTGCCGAAGGCGGTCGCCGAGGCGACCGAGACCAGCCCGTCGTTCGGCCCTTCCAGCTCCTCGAGCGCGGCGTCGAGGCGGCGGAGCGGCCAGCTCACCTCCTCATGCGGCGGATCACCGGCCACGCTGAAGAAGGGGAGGCCGACGGGCGGGGGATTCCGGCGGTTGAACTCGGCCGCCGCGCCCGGGGTGACGTCGAGGAACCCCTGGTGCTCGACCCCGAGCCTCTCCAGCAGCGTGTAAATCCGGCCGACGCGGAGCTTGGCGAACTCGGCGATCCCCGAGCCCAGGTGAGGCGTGGCGATCGTGGTCAGGCTGAGGACGCGGGCCGCCCACGCCGGGTCGGAGACCAGGGCCCGGGCGTCGAGCCCCCCCATGCTGTGGCCGATCAGGTGGACCGGCTCGTCGGGGAAGGCTTCGAGGATCTGCTCGCCCAGCCGCCTCGCCCGCCGGGCCACGCCGGCCGTCGGGTGGACCCGCGTGACCAGGACCCGGTTCCCGGCCGCCTGCAAGATGCCCGGGATGCCGCGAAAGTACCACGTCAGCGTCAGCGGCCCGAGGCCGATCCGGCGGAAGCCGAACAGCCCATGAGCCAGGACGATCGGCGCCTTGAGCCGGGGACAGGCGGGTTTCAGAGGGTGTGTCGTGATGATGCCGGGCCACATGGTGTTGATCCTCGCTGGCTGTCTAGAAGAAGCATAGAGCGTGCCAGATCCTCGACAAGCCGGGCTTGAGGGAAAATGTCATCTCCCATCAACGCAGCGAACGAATCCGCCGATTGCGACGAAGAAAGGGGCTGAAAGCGGCGTCAGACCGACCAGTCGGGCTCCCGGACGGGTCGGCCTTGGAGCAGGCGAAGATAGAGGGCTTCATAGCGGTCGACGACGGCCCCGAGGGCGAAATCGGCCTCGATCCGCCGGCGGGCCGACCGCCCGAGGTCCCGGGCGAGGTCGGGGTCGGCCAGGACGCGAGTCAAGCTTTCGGACCAGGCTCGGGGATCGTCGGCGGGCAGAAGGAGTCCAATGCGGCCCCGGTCGAGAAGGTCGGTGTTGCCGCCGATGTCCGAGGCGAGGCAGGGGAGTGCCGTCGCCATCGCCTCCAGGAGCGAGTTGCTCATCCCCTCGGCCACGCTCGGCAGGGCGAAGGCGTCGGCCGCGCGGAGGTACTCGGCCGGGTCGACGACCTTGCCCGCGAAGTGGACCCGGTCGAGGATGCCGAGGCCCCTCGCCTTCTCCGCCAGCCGGCCGCGTTCCTCCCCGTCGCCGACGAGGACGAGCGACGCCCCGGCCTTCGACGCGACGGCGGGCCAGGCGTCCAGGAGGACGTCGAGGTTCTTCTGGGGATGGAGCCGCCCGGTGAAGACGACCCGCGGGCGAGGCGGCAACGTGGCCTCGATTTCGGGCCCGGCCGGGCCGGGCCGGAAATGGGCGGCGTCGACGCCGCTGGCCATCCGGACCAGCTTCGAGGGCGGGACGCCGAGGGCGAGCCACTGGCGCTCGATGTCGAGCGAGATCGCCGCGAACGCGGTGTTCCGGAGGATCGCCCGGCGGAGGATCGGGAAGCCCCGGGTCCTGGCCAGCTCCTCGGCCTCGCCGTAATAGCCCGAGCTGGCCGGCTGGATCAGCGTCGGCGCCCCGGCCAGTAACGGCCGGCCGACGCCGGTGGCGATCGCCTCCCAGAGCCCCTGATGGGCGTGGATCAGGTCATATTCGGGCCGGAGCCGCCGGAGCGCGCGGACCACCCCGACGACGAACGAGGCCCCGAACAGCGGGCCGCGATCGGACGTCTCGACCCATCGGTGGATCTTGACCCCTTCGAGCACGTCGTCCGCCGGAAGGCCGGGGATGGCCCGGGTGACGACCCGGACGGCATGCCCCCGGCGGACCAGCTCGGCCCCCTGCGCCAGGGCCTGGTGCTCGGCCCCGCTGGCGAGGGGGAAGAAGTGGCTCAGGACGTAGCAGATCCGGGGCGGGTGCGGGGTCGGCATCGGTGGGGAGTCCGGCCCGGGAGCGAACGACGCCGGGGCAGGCGGGTCGGGCCTGCCCCGGCGTCGAGGGTTCGAGAGGGTGGATGAGGGGTCGACTCGCTCAGCGGTTGATGACGAAATCCGCCACGTTCCGGCCGGCCGGGTCGGTGATCTTGCCGCCGCTGGCGGTGACGTAGTCGCGTCCGACGGAGTAGAGCGACCCGCTGGGCATCTTGACCTTCACGGTCCAGTCGCCGTCGGGCAGGGAGACCTTGAACTCGCCGTCGGCGTCGGTCATGGCGGTCCGGTCGGCGAAGTTGCTGGTCCGGCTGGCCAGGACCACGGTCACGCCCTCCTCGGGCCGGTTCGAGTCGACCGAGATCACCCGCCCCCGGAGGATGTTCCGGGTGTCGTAGACCGGCCGCTGGGCCTTGCGGTAGACGGTCTCGCCCGGCGGGAGGGCGCCGGCCTTGCCGGGCTCGGGCAGGGGGAAGTCCGCCGGATTCTTCTCGGGCAGAGGCGTGGAGGGGGCGGCTGCGGCCGGCGGGGTGGGATTGGGCGGAGTCACCACCGGGGCCGGGACCGGCGGCGAGACGTTGGAGGGCACTGCCTCCTCGCCCGCCGGCGAGCTGTTCAGCGTGGCCGACGGGCGACGCTCGTTCGAGGGGTTCGCATTGGCGTTCGTCGGCTCGCTGGTGATCGTGGTCCCGCCGCCGTTGCCGTTGCCGCCGTTCGAGGGCCGGCTCGCCGACGTCTTGGCCGGCTGCGACGCCGGGGCGGTCTCGCAGGGGTACGAGGTCGCCGAGGTCGTGACCACGTCGCTGTCGATCAGGTACCGGGTCGGCGTGATGTACGACGACGAGAGGTAGGAGGTCGGCAGGACGTAGGAGGTCGAGAGGTACGACGTCGGCACGACGTAAGAGGTCGGCATCACAGACGACGTCGACGTCACATAGGACGTCGGCAGGACATACGAGGTCGGCAGCAGGTACGAGGTCGCCGCCAGCGAGTAGCTCGTCCGCTCGACGTACCGCCTCGGGCGGAAGATCGACGGCCGATAATAGGTGGTCGAGGTCGGGATCAGCACCGAGTCGGACGCGAGGACCGTCGAGGTCGGGACGTAGGCGGTGGGCAGGACGTACGAGGTGGAAAGCACGCTCGAAGTCGGCACGACGTAAGACGTGGGGTAATACGTCGTCTCGTAGATGGTGTCGGCCGGCGCCGGACCGGGCACGGTCGACAGGCAGAGCAGGGCGGCGCCAGCGAAGGTGGCGCGGGAGAGCGGACGGTGCAACATGGCGGGAGTCCTCGAAGGTCCGGGGTGCGTCCGGCGGCGGCCCGGCGGCCGATCGCGGACGCCCCGACAGGTCCACGATACCAGAACCGAATCACGTGAACCAAGGGTCGGGCGGCCCCAGATCCCCCTATCAGGCAAACCCCGAACCAACGGCACGACCCTCCCGGACGATCTCCGCCGCAAGGACACCCGACAATCCCGACAATCATCACGACCGGAACGATTTCGGTCGGACGCCCGCCCTCCGCGACCGGCCCGATGTGTCATTTTGGCAACATCGGCGCCCCGGTCGCGGCCGACGAGGGGCCTGGCGGTCGGCCCGGGAATGGAATAATCTACAAATGGGTTCAAGCCCGCCGAGGCCCGCCGGAGATCCACCGCCATGCCGAACCCTCGCGACGTCGCCGAGGTCCTCAACCGCGACTTCCTGGAGACGCGGAGCAAGGTCCTCGACCTGGCCGCCGCCCTGGACCGGCTCGACCGGGCCCCCGGCCGGGCCCTCGACCATCCGCCCGACCGCCGGCTCGCCCAACTCCGCCAGGCCCTCGAAGCCCTGCTAGAGCCCGGCCCCGGCCGGGCCGAGACAGTCCAGCGCCTCTTCTCGCTCGAATACGACCCCGAATGGCGAGAGAAGGCCGGCCTGGCCGGGCCACGGTCTTGATGATAGTGGACCCCGAAAACTGCCTCGTGGCCGATCAGTGTCACACGGATGGGAACGCCAGCCATTCGGAAATTGACCAGATATGATCCGCCAACCCCGCCGCCATCGCCGGGCTTCTCTTCCGCCACTTGCCTTGGTCGTCTTTGATTCGTAAGGTCCGAACCGGCCAGCAGAAATCGCGCACGCACATCGACATGCATGTCACCGACTCGTGATATCTCCAGTCCTTGCTGAAACGGTACGTCTCGCGGGCCTTCCGGGCGTTGCGATGCCGGTCGGTGCCGTTATGGCGCTCCACGAACGACGTGTTGATCGATCGGCTCACCTTCGACATCCCCAACGCCGCGACCAACGCCGCCATCGTGCCGAAGACCACTCGCGTGGCGATCGACACCACGCGGCCCTTCTCTCGGGTCTTCTCCACCACGGCAGAGGTCAGGCCCTTCGGTGCGACCTTGTAAGGAGCCCTGGGACGGCCCGGCTTGCCGGTCCGGGGCGGCGTGATCGTCTCCCCATGCATCAAGGATCGCGTCCTCGTAGGCCAGATGGCCGTCGGTCGTCATCAGGTCCATCGACCGTCCCCCGGTGCGTTGCTTGAAGTCATTGACCAACGCGACGACGTTCTCGGCCGTCCGCTCGCCGACCACGATGCTGATCACCAATCGACTCTCGGCATCGATGCGGAAGGGGACGTCAGCGACTTCGCCAGGTGGTGGGAGGGCATCAAGGGCAAGGTCGTCGAGATCCTCCCAGGTCACATGGTCCACGCAAACGACCCCTGCGACCAGCGGGATAATCCCGAGGCCGAAGGGGTCGTCATCGAGAAAGACCGGGGGCGGGGGCTCCTGAAAGGGATGGGCCTTTTGATCACCTGCTACTTCAGGCGGACGTTGAAAAATGGGCGAGAGTACACGCTGGATCGGGCTCGGCTGTCTGCCACGGTGGAGTACTCAGATAGAGCGTCAGACACTTGGCGCTCCCCCCGGCCTTGATGAACTCGGTCAAGCGGAGAGGGCGGGAGTCGAAGCCGAGGTCGTTGAGGGCCCGGGCCAGCTTCGGGGCGCCGTCGTTGAGCACGACGGTCCGGCCGACGACCACGGCGTTGCAGCTGAACGAGACCGCCTCCTCGGCCGAGACCTCGATCAGGGTGCCGATCTGCCCCTTCAGGACCGACCGGCCGTAGTCGTCGAAGGCCCCAGGGTAGTAGATCGCGGCCGTTTCCGACAGGGGGCAGAAGCAGGTATCGAGGTGGTAGAACCGGGGGTCGACCAGCTCCAGGGGCAGGACGGGCACGCCCAGCCGCTCGCCGATCCAGTGGTGGCTCCGCGCGTCGGAGCGGAACCGATAGCCGGCGAACAGCGTGGGGCCGCAGAAGAGGGCGTCGCCGGCCCCCTCGAAGTTGCGGCCCGGGGGCAGGGCCTCCACGACGAACCCATGAGCCCTCGCCCAGCGGTCGAAGTGGGGCGTCTCCCCCTGCCGGACCCCGTGGCGGAACCGCGAGCTGAGGAAGAGGTCGCCGAAGACCAGGCCCGCGTTCGCCGTGAACACCAGGTCGGGCAGGCCCGGCTGCGGCTCCATCAGCTCGACCGTCACGCCGAGGTCGACGAGCGTGTCATGCAACGCCCGCCACTGGCGATGCGACTCGGCGGGGTCGCTGCCGACCTGGCGGTCCATCCACGGGTTGATCTCGTATTCGATCCCGTAATAGTCCGGCGGGCACATCAGGATCCGAGGCGTCGTGTCCATCGTCGGCGACTCCCGGGGTTAGGGCTGATGTCGTTGTTCGTTCGCTTCGATTTCCAGTCTTCCGCCTCCCTCTCCCTCTGGGAGAGGGAGGCAGACTTTATCTCTCGCGTCAGTCCCATTAGAGCACGCTGAGCATCCCCGCCAGCGACCGCAGGAACGGCTCGACGTCGGTCACGAGCCCGACGGTCTGGAACGTCCCCCGGTCGCTGAGCTTGGTCACGGTAGCGGGGTTGATGTCGACGCAGACGACCTTGACCCACGCCGGGAGCAGGTTGCCGGTGGCGATCGAGTGCAGGGCCGTCGCGATCATCAGGGCGAAGCCGACGTCCTTGACCGACTCGCGCATCCGGGCCTGGGCCCGGATCGAGTCGGTGATGACCTCGGGCAAGGGGCCGTCGTCGCGGATCGAGCCGGCGAGGACGACGTCGACGCCGTGCTTGACGCACTCGTACATGATCCCGGATCGGATCAGCCCCGAGTCGACGGCGGCCTTGATGCCTCCCCGGCGGCGGATGGTGTTGATCGTCCGGAGGTGATGTTCGTGGCCGTGCTCGATCGACTCGCCCCGGTCGATCGAGACGCCCAGGCTGGTCCCGTAGATGGCCTGCTCGATGTCGTGGGTGGCCAGGGCGTTGCCGGCGAAGAGGGCCTGGACCCACCCCTCGCGGATGAGCTGGGCGACGTGACTCGCCGAGCCGGTGTGGACGATCGCCGGCCCGCCGACGAGCAGCACCTTCTTGCCGGCCGCCCGGGTGGCGCGGATCGAGTCGGCCACGCCTTGCAGGCTGACGGCCTTGGGCTTCTCGCTGGAGACGCCCGAGCCCATGAAGCCGAACAGCGACGCCTCGCGAGGGCGCTCGGTCGGCACGACGCGGAGCCCGTCGTGGCCGACCACGATCGGCATCCCGGCCTGGACGTCGACCATCGGCACGCACCGGGCGGTCTTCGCGACCGGGTCGACGGCGATCCCGCAGTCCATCTCCTGGTCGGACACGTCGATCCACCGGCCGCCCAGGCGGAGCTGGGTCCGCTGGTTGGTCGTGCTGTAGAAGTGGTCGGGGAAGGCCCCGGAGATGTCGGCGGCCTCGACCTTCGCGTCCTCGGGGTCGACCGGCGAGGCGCCGTGCTCGACGAGGTCGCCGAGGATCTCGTCCAGGTCCGCCGCCGAGGCCGCCCGGATGGCGATCCGGGCGTAGCTCGGGTCGACCCGCCGGGCGCCGATCTTGCACTCGCGGATCTCGAAGGTCCCGCCCATCTGCAAGATCCGGTCGAGGATCTTGGGCAGGAGCAGCGAGTCGACGATGTGCCCCCGGACCTCCACCTCTTCGATCACGCCCGAGGTCGGCTCCGGGGCGTGGCTCTCCCGCCGGTCGTCGCGGTCCATGGCGTCGGCATCCTTCCGGGTGTCGTGGTTCGTCGGCCTCCTGGACCTATTCTAGCCCGAATCGAGATTTCGAGGAATCGATGAGGTGTGTCTTTCTGCCTCCCTCTCCCTCTGGGAGAGGGAGGCAAATAAGTCGCAATGAGGCGAGTCATCAAGGCTCGACGTGCAGCGTCGCCGAGACGTCGACCGGGGCCTCGCCGGGGAGGTCCGTGGTGATCCGGAAGCTCCGGCTCAGGTCGCCTCGGGTGTTCGACTGGGCCGGGTTGTAGGTCAGGTTGAGGATGTGGAGCGGCTTGCGGGCGGTGTCGGCGGCCTGGAGCGAGAAGCCCTCGCCGTTCCCCTCGACCTTGGCGATCGCGAACGGTTTGCTGGCCCGGACGACGAACTTGCCCTGGACCGCGGCGGCCGAGTTCACGCTCCCCAGCGCCAGCGAGGCGGGGGTGGCCGACAGCTCGCCCCGGATCTGGCCGCCGATGGGGACGGGGATGCTCGGCGTCTCGGGGTCGTTGGTGATGAGCCTGAGCTCGTCGCGGAGGATGCCCGCCGGGGCGTCGGGCCGGAGCGCGACGGTGAGCTGGTACCCGACCGAGCCGTTCGCCCGCTGCGTCTCCTGGAGCGAGGCGGTGATCGCCTTGCTGGACGAGGTCAGCTTGACGATCTTCCAGTCGGGCTTGCCGATCCGGTCGATCGCCAGCACCTGCGAGGGCGACTGGCCCCGGCTCACCTGGCCGAACTCGATCGTGCCCGGGTTGAGCACGACGTCGCTCAGGATCATCGACCGGACGCCCAGCCCGATCTCCGACTCCTGGTTTCCGGCCATCACAGAGACGAACAGGGTCGTCGCCTTCGGGCCGACGAAGTTCCGCGTGTCCATCTGGGCCTCGATGATCGCCGTCTTCCCCGGCTGGACCACCGACGCGCTCGCCGTGCCGCTGGTGCAGCCGCACGAGACCCGCAGGTTCAGGATCGAGATCGGCACGTTCAGCTTGTTGGTCAGCACGAACGGATGCCGGACCACCCCCCCTCGGGGGACCATGCCGAAGTCGTGCGACCGCTCGCTGAACAGCGTGTCGGGCCAGTTCTGCGCCTGCGCCGCCCCGCCGATCGTCAACAGGCCCGCGAAAACCAAGAGCGAAAGCCGACTCATCCTCGCCTCCGTGCGACCGGTCGGGGTCCTACCCCAAACATCCGTGGAATGCCAGCGTGGATTATCGTCCGGATCGCCCGTCGCGCTCAGTGTTACCAACTTTTGCGAAGTAGCCAGCTTGCACAAACTACCTAAATCCAGGCCCGTCTCTCATCCCGACGCCTAATCTTCGTCCGGTAAGACACCATGCTCGACGAGGTATCGGAAGTCTGGCGGGCAGACATCCCACGCCGCGAGATAGGTCGGTTCGAAGGGCAGGTTGACGTACAGGTCGGAGTCGAGCCAGACCGGCATCGCCGGCAGGTCGGCCCCCACGCGGAGCGGCTCGATGAACGCTTCCGGGGTCAATTCCCGGACCGAGGCGGCCGCGCGGTAGGAGGCCAGGAGCAACGGCTCGTCGGCGGGAAGCTCGAACGGCACGCCCTCGTCGAACTCGTCCCAGATGAGCTTGTGGAGCGTCTGGGGATCTTGCGGCCCGGGAGGAAATGGATCGATGACGAGGAGGTTGACGCCGCTCCTGAGGAAGTCGACCGCCTTCGCCACGAATTCCCGGACTACGATCTTGCCGGCCTTGTTCCCGGGCGAGACGACCTCGATGGCGCTGACCACGTCGCCCAGATGATGCCGGATGACCACCCGGTTGGCCCGCTCGTGGAACCGGCCCTCTCGGGGGTAGACGGACGAGTATTGCTCGACGAGCGCCGAGTATCCCGCAGGCAACAACCCGGCGTTGAGGGTGTCGCAAATCGAGATGGTCCACTGCTGGTGGAAGTGGTGGTAAAGCGTATCTGGGACAGGCTTCCAGTCGTGCATCGGCATGGCTGAGCCTCCCGGACGATTGTACCACGAATCAGCCGTCTGCCCCTTCGCCCCGCCCGAAGATCCGCCGGGGGTTGTCGAGCAGGACGTGCCGGGCGATGCCCAGGGCCCGGCCGAGCGACCACCCCCGGCCCTTGATGGCAGCTTCGGCCAGGATCTCGCGGAACATTCAGGGGGCGGATTCCAACACTTCCTTGAGCAGGGCCGGGTACACCCGCCAGACTTCATTGTAGGTCGCGTCCAGCGGGCACGGCACGTAGTCGTACTCGGTCAGGAACAGCGGGATGGACGGCAGCGGGTCGCCCACCCCGACCGACTCGACATAGGCGGTCGGCAAGTCTCCGCCGATGTACGACACGACGGTCAGCGGCTTCTCCGGCAGGAAGTCGAACGGCACGTCGCCGAACTCGTCCCAGATCGCCTTGTGGATCCCCTGCGGGTCGCGGGTCGTCGGCGGGAACAGGTCGACCACGACCAGGTGAACGCCCTGGTTCAGGATGTCGGCCGCCTTCTCGACGAACGCTCGGATCGCGTGCCGGCTGTCCTTATTCCCGGGCGACACGATCTCGATGATCGCCACCACTCGGCCCCTGCCGTGACGGATGACGACGCGGTCGGCCCGCTTCGCGTAGTTGATCCGCTCGAACTTCTGGATCACCCGGGCGGAGGGAGCGGGCGCCGGCGCGATGGCGACCCCGCCCGCGTCACCCATCGGCGATCGAGCCTGGAGCGTGACCACGTCCGGGACGGGTCGGCCGGTGACTTGCTCGGCCAGGGCGATGAACTCCGGCGGAAGCCCGCCACCATTCAGGGCATCGGTCAGGGCGCCGATCCATCGCTGGTGAAAGTGGTGAAAGTCACCCGCCTCGGCGCGCGTCCAATCGTGAATTGGCATCTCTCGCCCCCTTTCCAGATCATACTTCGCCCGAGGTCTCATTTCATCCAGCGGCCTCCCAGGGGTTCAATTCTCCCGTCCTCAACCGCCTTCGCCCCGCCCGAAGATCCGCCGGGGGTTGTCGAGCAGGACGTGCCGTGCCACGCCCAACGCCCGGTCGGCCGACCACCCCCGGCCCTTGATGGCGTCCTCGGCCAGGACCTCGGCGAGGATCTTGCGGAACATGTTGAACTTGGGCAGGACGAATTCGAGCTTGTAGGCGTCCGAGTAGTAGCCGATCTGCTTGACCTTGGGCACCGCCTGGAGCCGGGCCTTGAGGTCGGCGGCGATGAAGGCGGGGATATTCGAGTACCACCAGTGGCCGTTCGGGACCACGTTGGGGAAGATCCAGGCGAAGGCCACCAGCTCGGCCCCGGCGTCGGGCGAGAGGGTCGAGACCGGGAACGTCACCCCGGCAAAGTGGTTGAACAGCTCGCGGTACTCGTACAGGCTCACCCGCCGGTCGAACAGGTCGCGACCGCCCGCCACGCCCGCCGGGTAGACGTTCCGGACCGGGCCGATCATCAGGTCGAAGGGGAGCTTGAACTCGGCGCAGAACTCGGCGATCGTCCAGAAGACGACCGAGCGGACCTCGTCGTGCTCGTCCGGCCGGAAGTCCATCCGGTGCAACGCCCTGCGGATCGGCGTGACGGCCCGCTTCGGCGTCGAGGTCCGGGGCGCGAAGTCGGGCGGCAGGCTGATGGCGCAGGCCCTCGCCCCCTTCTCGACGAACCGCTCGAAGATCACGCCGATCGCCTCGCGGAGCGTGGCGTAGTCGATCACGTCGACCCCGGTCGACCGGCCCAGCCGCTCGATCGTCGAGGGCTCGTGGAGCTTCAAAACGAGGTCGTCGGTCCGGAGGCAGGGGACGTACCGGCTCGCGTCCCAGCCTTCGAGCGGGTCGTCGAAATCGTTGGTCAGGAAGACCGCCTCCAGCTTGGATCGGTCCCAGACCTCGCGGTCCCAGGCGGTCCCGTCGTCCTCGCGGTCGGCGCGGTCGTAGAGGGCGTCGACGGAGTCGAGCGAGATCCGGTCGTGCGCGAAGCCGTGGAACGTCCGGGCGATCTCCAGGAGCCAGGAATGCTGGACCGTGTTGTCGATCCGATCGAGATAGGTCGCCAGGTTCCTGGCCCGCTCGCGAGGGGGCAGCTCCGGGGCGACCAGGTCGGCGGGCATCCCCGCCGAGTGCGCCAGCTCGGTATAGTAGTGGTAGCCCAGGATCTCGTCGAGGTTCCTCGCGGCGGGCCGGCGGGCGTCGATGTGCGAGTGCGGGTCGAAGATCGGCCAGCGTGCCATCTCGACGAACAGCTCGCGGGCGGCCGGGTCGGACGGGTGGGTGGTTGCCATCATCGGGGGCCGCTCGGGGAGTCGGGGGCGGGGTCGTTGAGTCCTTCGGTCGGGTTCGAAGGCTAGCGGCGGCCGGGGCTTGTTGCAAGGGCGCGGCCATGAATGTGGTGGTGACGGCGGGCGGGACGATCGCCCCGATCGACGACGTCCGGGCGATCGCCAACTCCTCCACCGGCCGCCTCGGCGCCATGATCGCCGAGGCCGCCTTAAAGCGAGGCGCCCACGTCTGGTACCTCCACGCCCCCGGCGCCCTCCGGCCGTTCGACCGCCTGGCGAGGCTCGACCTGAATAACCCCGACCCGGCCGCCGAGTTCCGCCGACTCGACCGCCTCCGCGAAGAATGGATGCATGTCCGCCACCGCTGCCACGCCGTCCCGCTCGCCGAGGGGACCGTGGCCGAGTACGCCGACCGGCTCGAAGACGTGCTCCGATCCCGGGAGATCGACGTCGCCTTCCTGGCGATGGCCGCCTCCGACTTCGCCCCCGAGCCGACGCCCGGCAAGCTCTCGTCGGACGCCTCGACCCTGGTCCTCCGCTGCCATCGCCTGCCCAAGGTGATCCGGTCGGTCCGGGACTGGTCCCCCTCGGCCTATCTCGTCGGCTTCAAGTTGCTCTCGAACGCCCCCGAAGGCGAGCTGATCCGCCAGGCCCAGGCCGCCACCGTCGAGAACCGCGCCGACCTGACCGTCGCCAACGACCTGACCACCGTCCGTGCCGGCCGGCACACGATCCACCTCGTCCGCCCCGGCCACCCCACCGAGACCCTCGGCCCCGACGGCTCGATCGCCGAGGAGCTTGTCGGACGCGCCTTCGCCTGGGCCGAGGCCCGGCCGAGAATCTGAAGCCAACCCGGTTCGTCGAGCCCCCCGGGAACGATATTAACAAGGGAGAATCGCCCGAGAGAAAGGCAAACGAGGCCAGGACACGCGGAGAGTTGCCTTCGTCTTTTGAACTTGGGTCCCCTTTGGGTTCAGGTTTCCTGGCGGACCCCGTGATGATTCTCGGAAATCTGGGAGTTTTCCTTGTCCACTCCGGGGCCCGACCGGCGTAAGGTATGATGACCTTGTGACGGTCCCGCCCGATCCCTGCCCGCCCGATCGAACCCGCCGCCACCGAGAGGCCGACCTCGAGATGCGCCCGAAGATCCTCCGCACGATCGTCCCTGGCTTTGTCTGCGCGCTCCTTTGCGCCGAGGCCCGCGCGCAGGCATCGAAGTCGGCCCCGCCGGTGGCTTCGCCTTCGAACTATCCCGCCCAGGTCTTGCCGATCCTGGCGAAGTATTGCGTGAGCTGCCACGGCCCCATCAAACCCAAGCATGGGCTGAACCTGGCCGCGTTCACGACCGAGGCCGCCGCTCTCAAGGACCTCAAGACCTGGGAGAAGGTCCTGGAGAACGTCGAGGGCGGCTCGATGCCGCCGGACGACCATCCCCAGCTTTCCGAGGCCGAGTCGAAACAGTTCGCCCAGTATCTCCAGAGCCTGCTCTCGAAGGCGAATTGCTCGATCGCGCAGGACCCGGGCCGGGTCACGCTCCGCCGGCTGAACCGCGAGGAGTACAACAACACGATCCGCGACCTCGTCGGGGTTGACTCCCGCCCGGCCGACGATTTCCCTTCCGACGACGTGGGTTACGGCTTCGACAACGTCGGCGACGTGCTCACCCTCCCGCCCCTCCTGATGGAGAAGTACCTGGCCGCCGCCGAGTCGATCGCCGAGCAGGCGATCCTCGCCGACGACCAGCCGAGGGGGCCGACCCGCCGGTTCCGGGCCGAGTCCGTCGCCAAATCCGGCAGCGGCAACGTCCACGGCGACACCGGCTTCTGGATGATGGCGACCAACGCCGAGGTCGGCGTCGACGGCGTCTTCCCGAGGTCGGGCACCTACATCCTCCGCGCCCGGGCCTTCGGCCAGCAGGCGGGCAAGGATCTGCCCAGGCTGGAATTCCTGGTCGACGGCAAGCCCGTCGCGGGGTTCGAGGTCAAGGGCGAGGAGGACGCGCCGGCGGTCTTCGAGGCGAGGGTGAAGCTCGACCGACCGGCCCATCGGCTCGCGGCGGCCTTCACCAACGACGCCTGGTATCCCGACGTCCCCGATCCCCGGCGGCGCGACCGGAACCTGGCCGTCGAGTACCTCGAAGTCGTCGGCCCGATCTACAGCCTGCCGCACAACCTGCCCGACTCGCACAAAAAGATCATCTTCCGCCGGCCAACGCACCTGAACCGCCGCGAGGTCGCCCGCGAGATCCTCGCCAAGTTCGCCACCCGGGCCTTCCGCCGCCCCGCCACCCCCGCCGAGGTCGACCGCCTGGTCGCGCTGGTGGACCTGGCCCTCAAGGACGGCGACCGGTTCGAGCGCGGCATCCAGGTCGCGGTCCAGGCGGTCCTGGTCTCGCCCCACTTCCTGTTCCGGGTCGAGCTGGACACCCGGCCGGGCGCCCCCCGGACCCTGACCGACCTGGAACTGGCCTCGCGGCTTTCCTATTTCCTCTGGAGCAGCATGCCCGACGACGAGCTGCTCGCCCTGGCCTCGAAACGGCAGCTCCGGGCCGGCAACAACCTCGACGCGCAGGTCGCCCGGATGCTCAGGGACCCGAAGGCCCGGGCGCTGGTGGAGAACTTCTCGGGCCAGTGGCTCCAGACCCGCAACCTCAAGCTGGCCAACCCCGACCGCGGCCGATACGGCAAGTTCGACGAGCCGCTCCGGCGGGCGATGGAGAAGGAGGTCGAGCACTTCTTCGCCGCGATCGTCCACGACGACCGGCCGATCTCCGACTTCCTCCACGCCGACTACACGTTCCTCAACGAGCGGCTGGCGAAGCACTACGGGATCGAGGGCGTGACCGGCGACCAGTTCCGCCGGGTCTCCCTGACCGACCCTCGCCGAGGGGGCGTCGTCACGATGGCTTCGACTTTAACCGTCACCTCGAACCCGACGCGGACCTCGCCGGTCAAGCGCGGGAAGTGGATCCTGGAAGAAATCCTCGGGATGCCCCCGCCCCCGCCGCCGCCCAACGTCGCCGACCTGGCCGACGACAAGAAGGAGATGGCCCGGGGGACGCTCCGCGTCCGGATGGAGCAGCATCGGGCCGACCCGAATTGCGCATCCTGCCACGCCCGGATGGACCCGCTTGGGTTCGGTTTGGAGAATTTCGACGCCATCGGCTCCTGGCGTGACCAGGACGGCAAGTTCCCGGTCGACGCCTCGGGCACCCTGCCGGACGGCCGGTCGTTCACCGGTCCGGCCGAGCTGAAGGCGGTCCTCCTGACCAAGATCAAGCCGTTCTCGCGGTGCCTGACCGAGAAGCTGATGACTTACGCCCTGGGCCGGGGGCTCGAATATCCCGACCGCTGCGCCGTCGAGAAGATCGCCGACTCCGTCCTGGCGGACGGCGGCCGGTTCTCGAAGCTGATCTCCGCGATCGTCCACAGCGACCCGTTCCAGAAGCGAGGGGTCGAAGGGAGCGTTGCCCGATGAAGCCGATCTCGCGAAGGACGATCCTCAAGGGGCTGGGCACGGCCGTCGCCCTCCCGTGGCTGGAGGCGATGACGCCGCTCGCCACCCGGGCCGCCGCCCCGGCCATCGCCGCCCCTCGACGCATGGCCTTCTTTTACGTCCCCAACGGCGTCCACATGCCCGACTGGACGCCCGCCGGCGGCGAGACCGGCTTCCCGCTCCCCGAGATCCTCCGGCCGCTCGACCCGTTCAAGGACGACCTGCTCGTCCTGACCGGGCTGACGCAGGACGGTGCCTTCGCCCACGGCGACGGCGGGGGCGACCACGCCCGGTCGCTCGCCAGCTTCCTCACCGGCACCCACCCGCTCAAGACGGCCGGGTTCGGCATCAAGGCCGGCGTCTCGGTCGACCAGGTCGCCGCCCAGAAGGTCGGCAAGTCGACCCGATTCCCCTCGATCGAACTCGGGATCGACCGGGGAGCCCAGGCCGGCAACTGCGACTCGGGTTACAGTTGCGCCTACTCGTCGAACATCTCCTGGCGGTCGGAGTCGACCCCGATGGCCAAGGAGATCAACCCGCAACTGGTCTTCGAACGCCTGTTCGCCGGCCAGCTCTCGCACGAGTCGGCCGAGGCCCGCGCCAGGCGCGAGAAGTACCGCAAGAGCATCCTCGACTTCGTCTCCGAGGACGCCCGGCAGCTCCGGGGGAAGCTCGGCCAGGTCGACCGCCAGAAGGTCGACGAGTACCTGACCTCGGTCCGCGAGCTGGAGACGAGGCTGGCGCGGGTCGAGAAGATGCCGGCGGTCGACCTCAAGGGGGTCCGCCTGCCGACAGGCGTCCCCAAGGACAACCGAGAGCACATCCGCCTGATGTTCGACGTGCTCGCCCTGGCGTTCCAGACCGACTCGACGCGGATCGCCACCTTCGTCTACGCCAACGAGGGGAGCACCAAGAGCTACAAGTTCATCGGAGTCCCCGAGGGGCACCACGACCTCTCGCACCACGGCAAGGACCCGGACAAGCAGGCGAAGATCAAGAAGATCAACGTCTACCACATCGAGCAGTTCGCCTACTTCCTCGACAAGCTCCGCTCGATCCGCGAGGGGGAGGGCACCGTCCTGGACCACTCGATGATCGTCTACGGGAGCGGGATCAGCGACGGCGACCGCCACAACCACGACGACCTGCCGATCCTCGTCGCCGGCAAGGGCTCCGGGACCCTCAAAGGCGGCCGGCACCTGGTCTACCCCAGGAACACGCCGCTGAACAACCTGTACCTGTCGATGCTCGACCGCGTCGGGGCCCCGACGCCCGCGCTGGGGGACAGCACGGGGCCGCTGCCGAGGCTGGACGGGTGATCGATATTGAGACATTTGGATCTTATTTAAAATCTCAAATTTGAGATCTCAGATCAAGAGCAAGGGCGAGGATTCCGCCGAGCGTCAGGGTTTAACCTTCTCGGCCCCCTCGTCCCACGCCCTGCGGGCGGCCTCCTGGAGGGGGTGGGAGCCGTCGGCCATCCGGTCGGCGCCGATCTGCCAGAAGAAGACGCCGCGGAACCCCTGCTTCGCGGCCCAATCGGCCTTGAGCCTGACCGATTCGGCGTCGTCGTAGCCGATGACGATCTTGTGGTCGGGCGAGAGGAGCCAGGGGTTCTTGGTCTCGTCGTCCCAGGTCCGGGTCCAGCCCTGATCCTTGCGGAGCCGTTCCAGGTTGTTGAAATTCCCCTGCGGCATTCGAATCCTGGGCGCCCCCTTGGTCGGGGCGTAGGGCTCGGCGACGGCGAAGCCCCGGCCGTAGAGCGGGATGCCCACGGCCAGCCGGTCGGCGGGGATGTCTCGCTGTTCCAGGAGGTACTTCATCGTCTTCTCGGTGGAGAGGCCGGGCCGGCCCGCCGGCTTCGTGGAGGCGAACAGGGGGGAGTTGTGCCCCGCGTGATCCGACCATTCCCCGGCGTAGTCGTAGGTCATCACGTTGAGCCAGTCCATCGTCTCCAGCAGGAACTCCTTGCCGAGCCACTTGAGCGTGCCGGGATTGGCCGAGGCGGCCATCGTCAGGAACATCGGCCGTCCCTTCCTCGACCCGATCGCGTCCAGCTCCTTGCGGAACCGCCGGCAGAGCCGCTCGAAGCCCTCGATTTCCTTCGCGGTGTCCGGGTATTCCCAGTCCAGGTCGATCCCGTCGTAGTCGAAGCCGTCGACGGCCTCCAGGACGGCCTTGACGTACCGGTCCTCGGCCTCGGGCTTCGAGACGATGGCGGCGAACTGCTCGTCAAATCCCCAGCCGCCCAGGGAGACGAGGACCTTGACCCCCGCCTTGTGGGCGTCGGCGGCCAGCTCCTTGTTGGGGACGTTCGGGTTCTTCTTGATGCCCCCGTCGGCGTCGGGCAGGAGGAAGGCGTGGCAGAGGTGGGTATAGAGCTTGAAGTCGACCCCACGGGTTGAGCCGTAAAGGTAGCCCACGAAGACCTTGTCCCGGGCGTCGGCCCCGAGGGCGGATGTCGCCGCCGAGAGGACGGTCAGCAGGGCCGCCGAGTAGACCGGACGTCGGGACATCGGTGGCTCCTTCATTCATTCGCGGCGGTGGACGATCAACTGATAGGCACCGACGTCCCCGCCCGGGCGCCCGATCCAGGCCCGGAGCGTGCCGGGGCCGGCCTTGAACTCGAACCCCTCGATCCGGCACGACCGCGATCCGGGCGCAAGCTCGGCCGCGGCCGAGACCCCCGACAGCTCGACATGCGCCAGGCCCGGCGGCCCGAAGGCGTAGATCAGCTCCAGGTCGTAGCGGCCGGGGCGGACGACCTCGACCTCCCAGCCGCCCAGCGTCCCGGGCTCCCAGGCAGTCGCCTCGCCTCGCCAGTCCTGGCGGGTCAAGGTCGCCGGGTTTTCGGCCGGTGAGCCGAGATGGATGCGCGGCGGGGCGAAGTCGCGGGTCGAGCGGACGTCGCGGAACCAGCCCTCGTACCCCCGGAGCATCGAGGCGACGACGTCGGGATGCTTCTCGGCGATGTCCGTCATCTCAAGGGGGTCGGCGAGCATGTCGTACAGCTCGTAATGCGGCGAGGCGGGCAGCGGGATCGGCTCGACGCTCCTCGGCTGCACCAGCTTGTACCGGCCCGACCGCGCGGCGAAGGCCCGGTGGAGTTCTGGGACGTCCCCCCGGTGCCACTGGAAGTAGAGGGTCCGGTCGGGCCAGTCGACCGGCTGGCCTTTCAGGAGCGGCAGGAGGTTCCGGCCGTCGAGCGCGACCGAATCGGGCTTCGCCACGGCGCAGGCTTCGAGCAGGGTCGGTGTCAGGTCGATGTGCGCGGCGGCCTGCTCGACGACCCGGCCGGGTTCCAGGGTGCCCGGCCAGCGGATGAAGCAGGGGACCCGGATGCCCCCCTCGTGGACGCTCCCCTTGCGGTCGAGCATCCCGGCGACGTATCGGGGCTGCTGCGGGCCGTTGTCGGTCAGGAAGACCACGATCGTGTCCCGCGCGATGCCCAGCGCGTCGAGCCGGTCGAGCACCCGGCCGACGTTCCGGTCGAGGTTCGAGACCATCGCGTAGACCTTCGCCGTGGTCTCGACCGGGATCGTCGCGGGGAGCGAATGGCCGACCCCGGGCTCGCCCCGGTACGGGACCAGGCCGAGGTAAGGCTTGAGGTCGTCGTCGGAGACCTGCAACGGCTCGTGCGGCGCGTTGAAGGCGAGGTAGGCGAAGAACGGCCCGGCCGGGTCGGCCTCGATGAACCGGATCGCCGCGTCGGCGAAGACGTCCGAGCAATACCCTCGGGACTTCTCCTCCCGGCCGTTGTGCTCCAGGATCGGGTTGAAGTAACTGTTGCCCGGGGGGTCGGAGACCTGGCCGATCCCGCCGCCTCGGTGGACGAGCGCCTCCTGGAACCCCTGGTCGATCGGGCGGAGCGGGGCGTTGTCGCCCAGGTGCCACTTGCCGAAGATCCCCGTCCGGTAGCCGGCCGGCCGGAGCATCTCGGCGAGCGTCACCTCGTCGGGGTGCATCATCGACCGCCCCCGGAAGGTGTCGACCACCCCCGTCCGGTAGTTGTACCGGCCCGTCATCAGGCTGGACCGCGTCGGCGAGCAGACCGGCGAGACGTAGAACGACCGGAACCGGACCGACTCCCGAGCCAGGGCGTCGATCCGGGGCGTGCGGATCTGCGGATTGCCGTGGAACCCGAGGTCGCCGTACCCCTGGTCGTCCGCGAGGATCAGTAGGACGTTCGGCCGCCTCGGCGGGGGGGGCTCGGCCCCCGAGGGGATCGCCAACACCTGCCCGAGGGCGGCGAGGCCGATCGCGCGGGCCATCTTGATGATGAGTAGTCGCGACATCGGGAGACTCGTCCGGTGGGGCCGAATTTGAGGATTCGGCCCATCATCGCAGACGGCCGGCCCCTCGGGAATCCCCAGGTCCGGGACCGATCGGCGAGGGGTCGAGCATTGCCCAGGGGGCCGGTCCCGGCCAGAATAGGAGCCTCCCGACCCGATCTCCCGAACCCAGGAGCCTTCGCCCGATGTTCGAACTCGGCCCGGTCCAGGACGCCTTGCGGGAGTACGGGCTCGACGGCTGGCTGCTCTACGACTTCAAGGGGAGCAACCCGCTGGCCCGGCGCATCCTCGACCTGGACGGCCGCAAGCCCTTCTCCCGGCGCTTCTTCTACCTCGTCCCGGCCGAGGGGACGCCGATCAAGCTGGTCCACGCGATCGAATCCGGGGCTCTCGACCACCTGCCGGGCGAGAAGCGGGCCTATCTCCGCTGGCAGGAGCTGGAGGCCGGGGTCGCGGCGCTGGTCGCCGGGCGGTCGAGGGTGGCGATGGAGTATTCGCCCCGGAACGCCAACCCGTACATCTCGCGGGTCGACGCCGGGACGGTCGAGCTGGTCCGCTCGGCCGGGGCCGAGGTTGTCTCCTCCGGCGACCTCGTCGGCCGGTTCGAGGCCACCTGGGACGACGACCAGTGGGCCATGCACCGGGAGGCCGCCCGGGTCTGCCGAGGCGCCTACGACGTGGCCTTCGGCCTGATCGCCGAGCGGGTCCGCGAGGACAGGTCGGTGATGGAGACCGACGTCCAGAAGGCGATCCTCGACCATTTCGCGGCCAACGGCCTGACCACCGACGGCCCGCCGATCGTCGGGGTCGGGCCCCACAGCGGCGACCCCCATTACGAGACGACCCCCGAGACCGACGCCCCGATCCGCGAAGGGGATTTCGTCCTGGTCGACCTCTGGGCCAAGGTGAACAGGCCCCGGGCCGTCTATGCCGACTACACCCGCGTCGGCTTCGTCGGCGAGTCGGTCCCGAGCCTCTACGAGGACCGCTTCCGGGTCATCGTCGAGGCCCGAGACGCCGGGATCGCGCTGGTGAAGGAGCGGTTCGCTTCCGGCCGGGAACTTCGAGGCGGGGAGGTCGACGACGCCGTCCGCCGGGTCGTCGAGGCGGCGGGCTACGGCGAGTTCTTCAACCATCGGACCGGCCACAACATCGGCCAGGACGACCACGGCAACGGCGCGCACCTCGACAACCTGGAGACCCGCGACGACCGGCTCATCCTCCGCCGGACCTGCTTCTCGATCGAGCCCGGCATCTACAAGGAAGACTTCGGCGTCCGGACCGAGGTCGACGTCTTCATCGACGCCGAGGGCGGGGTCCACGTCACCGGCGGCGAACCCCAGTCGCGGGTCCTGCCGATCCTGGCCCGGGCGGGCGATTTGTGAGCGGCCATCGCCCTCATGGATGGAGTGCCGTCCGTGGTTCGTAGGGTGGGCACCTCCCACCTTCGCGAATGGGATGGTGGGCGGTGCCCACCCTACAAGAGACAAGGGAGCCCGTCCACCGATGTCGACGATCGAGCCGAGCGACCAGGAGCACCTCGCGGAGATCCCGCCGCCGAGGCCGACGACCCCGCCGATCCGCCGTGGGTTCGTCTGGGCGTTGGTGCTCCTCTGCCTACTGACCGCGGCCGTT
>JAJYDH010000422.1 GCA_021777685.1 Planctomycetota bacterium
GTTCAACCCCAACAAGCTCCATTACAACTGGCACTGGATCTGGAACACGGGCAACGGCGACCTCGGCAACCAGGGCATCCATCAGATGGACCTGGCCCGCTGGGGCCTGGGCAAGAACGAGTTCCCCAAGACCGTGATGTCGGCCGGCGGCCGGTACGGCTACAAGGACGACGGCGAGACCCCGAACACGCAGACCGTCGACTTTGAGTTCGACGACGCCCTGCTCCAGTTCGAGGTCCGCGGCCTGCCCACCAACGACGAGCTGGGCGTCAAGATCGGCGACCTCTTCTACGGGACCGAGGGCGTCCTGGCCATCTCCAGCTACACCGACTGGCAGACCTATCTCGGCCCGAAGCTGGAGAAGGGCCCCGGCGGCAGGGGCGGCGGCAACCACTTCGCCAACTTCCTCCAGGCCGTCCGGAGCCGCGACGTCAAGTCGCTCAACGGCGACATCGAGGAGGGCCACCTCTCCAGCGCCTACTGCCACCTCGGCAACATCGCCTACAAGCTCGGCCGGAAGCTGCACATCAACCCCTCGACCGAGTCGTTTGTGGACGACGCCCAGGCCGACGCCCTGCTCACCCGCAAGTATCGCAAGGGCTTCGAGGTCCCGGCGGTGGTCTGAGACACGTCTCCTGTAGGGCGGGTGAGCGAAAGCGAAACCCGCCAACGCTTGGCGATGCCGTCTCCGGCGGGTTTCGCGACCGCTCACCCGCCCTACAAGAGCCGCTTCGCGGCGGGAATCTTGCCGAGAGGCCGAATCGTGCCCGATCCGTTCGCCCGGGACCCTGAATTCGGCCGCTTGATCCGGGGCGACGAGCGCGTCGACCTCGCCCGGGTCAACCTGGAGATCGCCCGGGACGCGTATCCCGACCTCGACCCGGGCCCGATCCTGGCGAGGGTTGACGCCCTGGCCGACCGGGTCCGCGACCGGTGCTCGCCCGACGGGGGGCCTCGGTACGTCATCGGCCAGATCAACTGGGTGCTGTTCGTCGAGGAAGGGTTCCGGGGGAACGTCGAGGACTATTACGACCCCCGGAACAGCTATCTCAACGACGTGCTCGACCGCAAGCTCGGGCTGCCGATCGCCCTGGCGGTCCTCTACGCCCATGTCGCCGGCCGGGTTGGGCTGGAACTGGGCTGCGTCAACGTGCCGATGCACTTTCTCCTCCGGGTGATGGGGGGGGATGAGTTGATCTTCGTGGACCCGTTCCACGAGGGGCGGACGCTCGACCTTCCCGGGTCCGAGCGGTTCCTCTCCGGCCTGGCGGGCCGGCCGGTCCGCGTCGGGCCGGAGGACTGCGTCCCGTGCGACCCCTCGGTCACGGTCGCCCGGACGCTCCGGAACCTCAAGGCGGTCTACCTGGAGCAGCGCGACTTCGCCTCGGCGCTGCCCGTGGCCCGTCGCCTGGCGGCCCTCCGGGGCGACGACCCGGCCGAGCAGCGCGACTGGGGGATGATCTGCCTCCACGCCGACCGGCCGGGCGAGGCCCTCGGCCCGCTCCGTCGCTACGTCGAGAGCGTCCCCGACGCCGAGGACACCGAGGCCGTCCGGTCGCTCCTCAAGTCCGCCAGCCGCGAGGTCGCGCTCCGGAATTGAGGGGATTTTCGGAATTCTGGCCGCCCCGTCTCAAGTCCGGCCGTCGATCGGCCGATGATCGACTGGGAAGGCCCATCGCTTGAGCGGATGATGCCGCGGGGCCGGACGACCTTCGCCAGGTCCGAGGTCCGTCGAACGGTCCGGCCGGAGTTGCCGATCGCCGACGGTCCCCCCCGGGACGACCCCCGGACCGGCCGCCCAGGAGGAGATCCCCACACCCATGCGCCTCCACCGAATTCACCGCTCGCTGATCCTCCTCCCCGTCGTCCTCGCCGGTTGTTCGACCACGGTCGGCTCGCGCTTCGGCAAGACGGCCCAGGCCCCCGCGCAGCAATCGCGATCGATCGCGGTGGTCGGCGACCGCCCCATGCCCGCCTCGACCGGCGAGCCCGGCTCGCAGGTGGCATCCGGGGACCTCGAACCCGAGCCGAAGCGTAACCCGAAGACTCGGATCTCCGGCCGGGTCGTCGACGACCGGGGCGAACCCGTCTCCGGCGTGACCGTCCGCCTCGCCGACGGCGCGACCAAGGGGGGCAAGGACGTCAGCGTGACGACCGACCGGTCGGGGGCGTTCACCCTCAACGGCCTCCGCCCCGGCTCGTCCTACTGGCTGGTCGCCGAGGCCGATGACGACAACGGCCCGCTGACCGGCCGGGTCCGGGCGCGGACCGCGCAGACCGGCGTCGAGATCAGCCTCGCCGGGGAGGAATCGGGGACCGCCGGGCGGACCGCCCGCCCCTCGCGGGCCAGGCCGATCTCCAGCCGCGAGGAATTGGACGACGAGCCGGCCGACCGGTCCAGCTCGGGCGTCAACGGCGAGGACATCGCCCCGCCCGCCGAGGATGCCGAGGCGATCGACCCCGGCCCGGCCTCGAGGTCCCGCCCGGGCCGCCCCCAACTCTCCGCGCCCGAGGCGACCGTCGGCTGGCACAACAGCAAGTCGGCGAAGCCGGCCCGCCCGGCCGAGCCCGACGAGGAGAGCATTGCCTCGACCTCCGACGCCCCGAGGAGACGCCCCCGGACGACCCCGGACGACGGACCCTCGCCCGAGGACGACGGGCCCAACCCGCTGCCCCCGGCGATCAACTCCGACGACTCCGACACGCAGCCGGCCCCCTCAGCCCGTTCGAACTCCCCGCGCAAGGTCGGGGCCCGAGTCCCCGCGAATCGGCCCGACGCCGGCGAGATCGCCCTCGCCCCCGAGGCGAGCGCCGACGAGAAGCAGGATCGACGGAAGGCCCTCGAAGCGGGCGAGGCCGAGGTCGCCTCGGCGGCCGTCGCCGGGCTCCCCGCGATGGCCCCGCTGACCCCCGGGCCGAAGTTGGACGAACCCAACGACTTGACCCTGGCCGCGGGCCCTCCCGCCCTCCCGCCGGTCGGGGTGGCTCCGGTCGCCGAGCTGGAAGAGCCGAAGATCACCACCTCACCGCCCGGTGCCGCGCCGGCCGCCCAGGAAGTTGCCTCGACCCAGCCGGCTTTCCAGCCGGTTTTCGCGTCTCCGCCGGTCGCGTCGCATCCCGAGCCGCCCCCGGCGCCCGAGCCGCCCGCCGAATACAACCCCTTCGCCCTCGCGTCGGCGACCCCGCTCGTCGCCGCCGAGGCCAGGGTTGCCGCGCCCTCCCCGACGGTCGTCCCGACCGTCGTGCCCGGGGGATCTCCCGAGGTCGCCCCGGCCTCGAGGAAGAAGTGGGGCGAGCTGGCCGCGACCGACAAGCCCGCGCCGCTGGCCGTGGAGCCGACCAAGGCGGTCTCGCCGATCTCGTTCGTCCGACGACTCCGATCGAACGTCGAGAAGCACGACGTCTCGGTGGCCCAGTGCAGCTACGATTCGAGGTTGCAGCAGATCACCGAGCTACGCCTGCCCGACCTCGAAGGGAAGCCGGTCCGGCTCCAGGATCTCGACGCCGACTTCGTCCTGCTCGACTTCTGGGGGACCTGGTTCTCGCCCTGCGTCGACGCGATCCCCCACCTGATGGACCTCCAGAAGAAATACGGGCCGGCGCGGCTCAGGGTCGTCGGCATCGCCTGCGAGAAGGGGCCGCCTTCGCAGCGTAAGGCCCGCGTCGAGGAGGTCTCGCGGAAGCTGGGGATCAACTACGCCGTCCTGCTCTCGGGGATGGACGACAGGCCGTGCCCGGTCGTCCGGGAACTCCAGGTCCAGACCTATCCGACGATGATCCTGGTCGACCGCGAGGGTCACATCCGCTGGCGGAGCGTCGGGGCGACCCCGGCGACCGAGTACCGGCTCGACCGGATTCTCGCCTCCACGATGGCCCGGACCCCGCCCGCGACCGCCCGCCGCTGACCTGGTTCAGGTCAATCCCCGGATCTCGCCCGCCTCGTCCACGTCGATCCGCTCGGCCGCCGGCCGCTCGGGGAGCCCCGGCATCCGCACCAGCTCGCCGGTCAGGGCGACGACGAACCCCGCCCCTGCCGCGATCTCGATATCGCGGACGGTGAGGGTGTGCCCCTTCGGCCTCCCTCGGAGCTTGGGGTTGTCCGAGAGCGAGTCCTGCGTCTTGGCCATGCAGACCGGCAGCGTGCCGTGGCCGAGCCGGGTCGCCTTCTTGATCTTGGCCTCGGCCGCCGGCAGGATCGACACCCCGTCGGCGCCGTAGATCGCGGTCGCGATCCGCCGGATCTTCTTCTCGATCGGCCATTCGAGCGGGTACAGGGTCGTCAACGGCGTGGGCGGGCCCGAGGTCGCCTCGACGACCTTGCGGGCCAGCTCGACGGCCCCCTCGCCCCCTTTGGCGAAGACGTTCGCCGTCGCGCTCGGGACACCTCGGGCCTGGCAGAAGTCGTGGACGACCTGCAGCTCCTCGGGCGAGTCGGCCCCGAACTGGTTGATGGCGACGAGGGTCGGCTTGTCGAAGTTCTTCGCGGCGTCGAGGTGGGCGGCGAGGTTGTCTAATCCTTTCTCGACGGCCTTGGGGTCGGGGACCGTCAGCGAGTCGAGCGCCAGGCCGCCGTGCATCTTGAGGGCGCGGATCGTGGCGACGATCACGATGGCCGAGGGGTTGAGGTTGGCCGATCGGCATTTGATGTCGAAGAACTTCTCGGCGCCGAGGTCGAAGGCGAAGCCGGCCTCGGTCACGGCATACTCGCCGAAGGCCATCGCCATCCGCGTGGCGAGCACCGAGTTGCACCCGTGCGCGATGTTCGCGAACGGGCCGCCGTGGACAAACGCGGGCGTCCCCTCCATCGACTGCACGAGGTTCGGCAGCAGCGCGTCCTTGAGGATCGCGGCCAGCGAGCCCGTGACCCCCATCTCGCCCGCCAGGACCGGCTTGCCTTCGCCCGTATAGCCGATCAGGATGCGTTCGAGCCGGGCGCGGAGGTCGGCGGGGGAGTCTGCCAGGCAGAGGATCGCCATGACCTCGCTGGCCGCCGTGATGTCGAAGCCCGACTCGCGGGGGATGCCCCCCTGGCTCGGCCCTCCCAGGCCGATGACGATCTTGCGGAGCGCCCGGTCGTTCATGTCGAGCGACCGCTTCCAGAGGACCCGGCCGGGGTCGAGCGTCGTCTCGCCGAAGTGGAGTTTATTGTCGATCACCGCGGCGAGCAGGTTGTGCGCGGCGGTGATCGCGTGGAAGTCGCCGGTGAACTGGAGGTTGATCTGGTCGGACGGCGTGAGCCGGCAGGCCCCGCCGCCGGTCGCCCCCCCCTTGCGGCCGAAGACCGGCCCCATCGACGGCTGGCGGAGGGCCAGCACGGCCTTCTTGCCGATCTTGCGGAGCCCCTGGGCCAGCCCGATCGATGTCGTCGTCTTCCCCTCGCCCGCCGGGGTCGGGGTGATCGCCGAGACCAGGATCAGCTTGCCGGGCGACCCGGCGGCGTTCTTCAGCGCCTGGAGGCGGATCTTCGCCTTATCCCGGCCGTAGGGTTCGAGGTGCGCGGGGGCGATGCCCAGGTCGGCGGCGACGTCGGCGATGGGGCGGAGTTCGGCGGAGGGGGTGGTCATGGAATCGCTGATGGAAAATATGTAGGGTGGGTCGAGCCTCGGGCGAGCCCCACCAGCATTTCGGGAAGATGGTGGGGCTCGC
>JAJYDH010000423.1 GCA_021777685.1 Planctomycetota bacterium
ACCACAACGCGTTTGGGCAGCTTCACGAACCCCTCCGAGCCCTCCGGCCGACGTACGTTCTCCAGCCGGAACGGGTCACCTCGGGCTGCCAGCCATTCCTTCGCCGTCTGGTTCTCGTAATTCTGGTCGGCGTACTCCACATCCAATCGGGGGAACTTCACGGCGTCGTCGAGCTGCCCCAGCACCTCCGGCGCCGCGTTGCCGTCGTCGGCCGAGGCCGCCGTCACGGCCACTCCCAGGTGCAGCCCCATCATGTCCACCGCGATGTGCCGCTTCCGCTCGCTGACCTGCTTGCCGCCGTCGTAGCCCCGCTCCTCGCCGCCGACCTCGGTGGTCATGACCGATCGCGATTCGATCACCGCCTTCGAGGGCGTCCCTTCCCGGCCGGCCTTGCGGCGGACCTTCTCGCGGAGGGCGTCGACGATCCGCTGCCAGGTGCCGTCGTCCCGCCAGGTCTTGAAGTAGTCCCAGACGGTGCTCTTGGGCAGCAGGTCGTGGGGGAGCATCTCCCACTGGCATCCGGTGCGGTCCTGGTACAGCAGGGTATTCATGACCTCGCGGAGGTCGACCTCGCGGGGCCGGTCTCCCGGCTTGGCGGCGGGGATGAGGGGCCGAAGGATCTCCCACTGGGTATCGGTCAGATCGGTCGTGTAGGGCTTACGGATCGGAGGTATCGTGGGTTGAGCGATGATGCAAGTCTCGTCCACCACGGGAATTATACGGCCAAACCCACTTCCCGGATAGCCTCTCACCACCGGGCCAGCGACGTGATCGTTGCCCGGCAGGGAATGTCGCCCTTGTCCGGCCCGATCACGAGCCGCAAATTGGTCACTCCCTCGGCCGCCACCGCCCAGTCCTCCCGCTCGAAGGTCGTGCCCGTCGGGCTGAAGTTGTACTCCTGCCGGAACACCTCCCGATAGCTCGCCCCTCTGTCGGTCGGGACGGCAAGCTGGAGTTCCGGGGAGCGGGCCGCTACCGGCTCTTCGATTTCCAGGACGATCCGGCGGATTGCCTGTGGGGTGTCGAAGGCCAGGATGAGTATCTGCTCGCCCGGCTCACCGGCCACCCAGCGAATCCCGCTGGGACCCCGCAGATCGTCGAAGGCATGATCCACAGGAATCGGGGCCCTCGGAAGTCACGAGCACGGCAGCGACGGCTGCGACGTCGATCTGTCCCACCACGGGGGACGGTGCCGAGGGGGATTTGTTGATGATTTGCTTACGGAGCATGAGCCCTCCGTCGATCCTCGGCTCACCCGTTCTTTTCAGACGGTCGTTCAGCCTCACGGGAAGAACCCCTTCAGGAAGTTGGCCAGAGACCCGTCGTGGACCGCCTTGGCCAGGAACTCCGTGCCCTGTTGGTTGCCCCAACTGTAGGTGATGTCCGTCCTGCCCCGGTACTCGCAGAAGTCCACGTCCGAGTTGTTCACGTCCAGGGCCCCGGCGATGAGCTTCCGATGCCCGTCCGTCAGGTTCGGGTTGGCGACCGCCCGGACGAAGAGTTCCTCGCCGGTCAGCCGGTACGTGGCCCTGACCCCCTGGACGGTCGCCAGGACCTTCCCCACGTCGTCGGTATACCGCTGCGTCACGGGCAAAGACTTGCCCTCCGTGTCCGTGACGGGCTTCCGGGTCGGGTCGTAAGCTCTGAGGGTCTCGATGAACTTGGTCGTCTACCGTGCGTTCCCCTGCGGCTCGATCATCAGTCTCAGGGCCTTCGGCTCGGGAGAGAAGCGGACCTCCTTCAACGTCACGCCGCTGGAGGCGTAGAGGTTCCCGGCCTCGATCCCCTTGATGAGCGACTCCGGGGTCAGGAACCGGCTGCGGGCCATGACCCAGCCACGGCCCGGAGTCGAGCCGCCCTGGCCGAAGTCGTTGTGCGAGTCGTCTGTTGCCAGGCCGCAGACCGGGGCCGCCCTCATCTCGCCGATGCGGAGGGTGTTGATGGTGTCCCACATCCGCTCGACACCGGCGTGGGTCTCGTCGCCGAGGTGGTGGACGTCGGGATGCCCGTTGTAGACCTCGAAGAAGTACACCATCGCCAGTTCCTCGGCCGTGATGGCGTAGCCGAAGTTGGGGTGGTTCGGGTGGCCCACGATCGGGCGGACCAGGCGCTTCGCCTGCTCCTCGACGGCGGCGAGGTTGTTGGCCATCGTCTCGGCCACGCTCTTGCCGCCCTGCGGCTTGATCAGTTCCAGCACGTTGCTGGCGTTCATGTGGATCGGCTTCTTCTCGAAGCGGTCGGTGATCTCTTCGCCCTGGATCAGCAGGAACCGACCGGGCGCTCGAACAGATGGCGGAACTCGCCCAGCGGCTTGAGCCGGACCTGGGCTTCCCCGTCCTTCGTTCGGGTCTCAACCCAGGAGTCGCCGAACCGCTGGCGGTAGCGGGCAAAGCCATCCTGCCCGGCCCGCTCGTCGGCCTTGACCACCGAGGCCCACGTTTGCCCCTGACCGAGGACGTTGTGGTCGGAGAGGGCGAGGAACTGGTAGCCATGGCGAACGTACCAGTCCACGATCATCTCGGGGTATTCGTTGCCGTCGCTCCAGAGCGAGTGGTTGTGCAGATTGCCCTTGAACCACCTCGGCTCGGCGTGGGCTGTCACCGGGTCGTCGGACCGGGGCGGTGGGACGGCGAGGGCCTCGGGAGAGCCGAGGGTCGATGCCAGGTACGCCATCACGACAACGAGCAGGCTGCGGGCCGGTCCCATGGGCGTGCTCACTCCAACTCGTGGACGTCGTGCAGGACGCCCCTGGGGATGCAGACGGTCAGGACGGTCAGGTCGCCGACGGCCTTGTGCCTGACGCCCCTGGGCACGTAGACGACCATTCGTGGGCCGGTACACCCTCCCCAAGTCCCTTGACGGTGGCGGGGATGCCGAAGATCACCCAATGCATCCAGGTCCCCCGGGGGGTGTCGGGGTCCTCGCAGATCAGGGCGAGGGATTTGGCGGTGTCCGGGACCTCGGACCATTCCAGCGGGGGCGAGACGTCCTTGCCGTCACAGGTATGAAGCTTCGGGATGGCCCCGCCGACGGCGAAGGTCGGGCTCTGGAGTCGGATGGTGTTCATCTTCCGGTCCTCGGGGAGGATCGACTCGGTGGGCGGCCTTCGACCGCAGGACGTGAGGGTGGCGATCAGGACCGGGAGGCCGATCAGGAACCGCCGTACGGCGTCGACGCCCTTCGGATGGCGCAGCCCTCGGTGTCCATCGACGGTGACCTTGCCCGTCTCGTTGCGGACTCTACGGGGCCAACTCATGGCTCTTCCCCCAGGTGGCCACCGACTTATTGCGGCTCGACGATGACCTCGGTCTTCACGGAGTTGGCGATGAAGCAGGCGTGGTGGGCCTGGTCGTGGAGTTGCCGGAGTTCTTCGGGCGTCGGCCGCACCTCGCCGCCGAACCAGACCCGTGGCCGAAGGGCCGCACGGGTGATCGCCAGCCATCCCCCAGGGTCCTTCTCCAGCACCCCAACCGCCTCGTCGTGGTAGGCGTCCACGACGAGCTTCTTCCGTGCGACGATGGCCAGGAATGTGAGCATGTGACAGCTTGAGAGGGCGGCGACGAACGCCTCCTCGGGATCGACGCGACACTCGCTGCCGAGCTAGGCGGGGTTGGCCGAGGCCCGGACCGTCACGCCGGCATCGAAGGACCAGTCGTGATCCCGGTTGTACGTCTCGTAGGCGAAGTCGGGCATCTCTCGCCGCCGGGCGATGGTGGCCGTGTGCTTCGACATGGGTTCGTACTCCGGGTGGGGATGGTCATCGCCTCGCCGGATTATCGCCGATCTCCTCGCCCACATCTGCGGGCACTCCCTCGCCCCAGGCGAGTTAGGGATCTGACCATGTGGCTGCGAATCCCAGGGCGGTCGGTTATAATAGATCGGCCCCGATCCCGTCGCTCGGGGCGATTCCCGGCCCCGGAGTCGGGACGGGCCGCCCGAACGTCCGGGCTCGAATCGTTCCCCCGGGCCACGCCGAGTCCTGACCCCCTGTCCGACCCCATGCCGTCCAGGCCGAGGGGCTGAGGTCCCCGTACCCGGCACCTCGTCCGGGTGGGTGAAGATGGGTATGACCCCGGCATACCGCCGGGTGGACGATGACTGCGGACCACACAACAATCCCCGTACTGGCCGTCCTCTTCCTCGCCACCGTGATCCGGTCGGCGTTAGGGTTCGGGGAGGCGCTCGTCGCCGTGCCGCTGCTCGCCCTGGTCATCCCGGTCGAGGTCGCCGCCCCGGTGGCCGTCCTCGTCTCGGTCACGGTCGCCGGGCTCATCCTCATCCAGGACTGGAGGCATGTCCATCCGGGCAGCGCCGGGCGGCTCATCCTCTCCACGATGTTCGGCATCCCGCTGGGCCTGCTGATGTTGACCACGGTCGCCGAGCCGGTCGTCAAGGCGGTGCTCGCCGTCATCATCATCGCCTTCTCGACATCCCGCCTGTTCGAACGCAGTCAGTTCAAGCTGGAGGACGACCGCCTGGCGTGGCTGTTCGGGTTCGGGGCGGGGGTGCTCGGGGGAGCCTACGGCATGAACGGGCCGCCGCTGGTGGCCTACGGGGCGCTTCGGCGGTGGTCCGCCGAGCGGTTCCGGGCAACCCTTCAGGGCTACTTCCTGCCCGCCAGCCTGGTCGGCATGGCCGGGTACTGGGCCGCTGGTCTCTGGGTCCCGGCCGTGACCCGGTACTACCTGATGTCCTTGCCGGTGGTCCTGGCGGCGACCCTCCTGGGGCGGCTCCTGAACCGGCGTCTCGACGGGCGTCGGTTCCTGCTCATCGTCCACGCCGGCCTGGCCGTTGTCGGGGTAGTGCTCCTGGTCCAGTCGGTTTGGGGCACGGGCCGGCCGTGAACCGACCCGGCTGCTGTGGTCAGGAGCCGTCCGGTCGGCAATCATTGAAAAGCGGGGTAGTCCTACTGATCGTGGATGCGGCGGCGGGATTCGATCCGCAAGCCTGGGTGCGGTAGGACCGACGCCCGGACGCACCAGCGGGGCGGGATCGAGTGCGACACCCAGGGCCTTCGGCCCCGACGGCTCGCTCCTCGGCTGACGTCGGAAGCTGATGCGGACGGCGATGGAGCGGGTCATCCGGGGCAGCGGCGGCGGGTCCACCCTCTCGGTCGTCGAGACGCCGTTCGGAAGACTCGGCCCGGTGGTCCGCTGTGAGAACTACATGCCGCTACTGCGGTCGGCCATGTACGCCAGGGGCGTCGAGCTTTACTGTGCGATCACCGTGGATGACCGGGACACCTGGCGGGCCACGGTCGCGCACATCCCCCTCGAAGGCCGCTGCTTCGTCCTCTCGGCGTGCCAGTTCGACAGCCACGCCGACCTGCCGCCCGGTTATCCCACGGGACGGCTCCCGGCCGGTGAGGACGCCGTGATCCGGGGCGGAAGCTGCATCATTGGGCCTCTGGGCCAGCCGCTGGCGGGGCCGGTGTACGGGGAGGAGTGCATCCTGACGGCCGACCTGGACATGGCCGACCTCGCCAGGGCTAAGAGGCTATCCGGGATCGAAAATGACCGATGGCCAATGGGTTATGTCACATCAGAGGACGGGCATCGGATGCGATCGCGGCCGAATTCCCGGAAAACCCCTCCGATCGACCATCGCTCATCGGACA
>JAJYDH010000424.1 GCA_021777685.1 Planctomycetota bacterium
CCGGATGCCGGAGAGGTTGCGCTCGATCTTCTTCCGCTCGCGGGTCAGCGTCGAGATCATCTTCTTGCCGTAGCTCAGCGCCTGCTCGCCGTCGAGGATGGTTTCGAGTTCCTCAAGACGTTCGAGCCGGCTGCGGATGGTCCGGAAGTTGGTGAGCGTGCCGCCCAGCCACCGCTCGGTCACGTAGGGCATGCCCGCCCGGGTGCATTCCTCGACGATCGTCTCCGACGCCTGCCGCTTGGTGCCGACGAACAGGATCAGCCCGTTCGCCGAGGCGACCCGATTGAAGTACTTCGACGCCCGGAGGAGCCCGCGGACGGTCTCCTTCAAGTCGATGATGTGGATCATGTTGCGCTTGCCGTAGATGTACGGCTTCATCTTCGGATTCCAGCGGCTCGCGCGGTGTCCGAAGTGCACGCCAGCGTCGATCAGGTCCTTGACGGCGAGTGCCACGAGGCCAACCTCTCTTCTTGCCGGTCCATTCCGGGCCGAACTCCCGGGGCGAACGACCCCGGGCGGCCTTGCTAGGGGCCTCTCTCTGGAGACTCGAAAACGAGACACCAAATGTACCGGCGGGCGACCTCCCCGTCAAACCCCGGGCGACCCGAACGCAAACCACTCCACTAGAGTGCCGTCCAGGGTCGATAATGACACTTCCCGGCCCGATTCGCGGAGCCCGGCCGGGCCATCGCCACTCTCGACATTCTCGAAGTCAAACTGGAGAAAAGGGATAAGATGGCGACCGAAGAATACCTACTCGACGATGACGACGAGCGGACCCCGGCCGAGAGGGCGGAGGACGAGCGACGCGAGGCCGCGTTCCGTGACGACGTGCAGGGCTACATCGACGCGGGCTGGCGGTGGGACACGAGCACGCTCAACCGGCTGGTCCGGCTCGACGACCGCGAGCTTTTCGTGACGATCGACCAGGGGCGCCAGCAGGTCATCCCGTCGCCGAAGTTGGCGGGACGGCGCCAGCCGATGGGCGCCCGTTAGCTTCCCGTCGGCTCGGACGGATGGTTGACTCGCCGATCGGTCGTCCTATAATCGGTGTCGGAATCGGGCCGGCGCCGAAATAATCCGGGGCCGCTACAATCGGTTCCAACGCTATCACTCATACCAGAATCTTTCGGAACGGCCGGAAGCGGCCGGACCGGTCGGGTGCCCCGGGGGATGGACCGGGTTCTCTCGCGGGGATGAGTGGGATCGTCCGCGGTCGACCGAAGGATCACCGTCCGCCCGCCTCGGATTCCTCCGCCGAAACCCTTCCAGGAGATCGCTCTCATGCGTCAGTGGACCCTCAGCCTGGCCGTCGTGGCCCTGATCGCCGGCACCTCCTTCGCCGGCAAGTACAACACGAAGCTCGGCATCGGCGACAAGGCCCCGGCCATCGCGGGCGTCACCGCCGCCGCCGGCGACAAGGACACGACGATCGACCTCGACGCCATCAAGGAAGACGTGGTCGTCGTCGCCTTCCTGGCGAATCACTGCCCGGCCGTCCAGGCCAGCGAGGACCGGCTCGCCGACGTCGCCAAGGCGTTCCAGGGCAAGAGCGTCAAGTTCGTCGCCATCACCTGCTCCGCCTCCAGCGGCAGCGCCAGCGATGAGGACGCGATCCCGGCCATCAAGAACAAGTTCAAGGAAGGCAAGTACGCCGGCAACACCGTCTACGGCGTCGACCCCAGCGGCAAGATCGGCAAGGCCTTCGGCGCCACCCGGACGCCCGAGTTCTTCGTCCTCGACAAGACCCGCACCGTCAAGTACATGGGCGCGATGGATGACAGCCCGACCAACGAGGCCAAGGTCACCAAGAATTACCTGAAGCCGGCCATCGAGGCCGTCCTCGGCAACGAGACCGTCGAAGTGACCGAGACCAAGGCCGTCGGCTGCGGGATCTCCTACAAGCGCTGAATCGGGCCGGCCCGCCTCGCCGGGGCCTTCCGATGTCGAACAGTGATTTCCTCGCCGCCGGGCCATCCCCCGGCGGCGTGGTCGTTTACAAAGCTGCATGAGGCGAAGCTTTTTTGGAGTGCGGGAGCTTGCTCCCGCTTTCCGCCGCGGAGCTTGCTCCGCACGACTGACGCGGTGTCGCCAATGCGCGGAGCAAGCTCCGCCAGGCCAAAGCGGGAGCAAGCTCCCGCACTCCAAGGATTCAGGCCATCGCCCGGCCCACATTTTTCCCGCCCATCAGGATACCTCGACCATGAACGCGACCGTCCGCGCCGCCCTGATTGGTCTCGCCGGGTTCGCGGCCTTCGGGCCGGCCGGCCTCGTCGCGCCGGCGGGCGAGGAGAAGGCGACCGCCGCCGAGGTCAAGCTCGTCCCCGTGAAGTGGGACGGCTACCTCAAGGAGGTCGGCTCGCACAAGAAGGCGAAGCTCGTCATCGTCGACGCCTGGGCCACCTGGTGCGGCCCCTGCATGAAGAACTTCCCGCACCTCGTCGAGATGCACCACAAATACGCCGACCAGGGGCTCGTCGCCGTCTCGCTCTCTCTCGACGAGGCCGACAGCCCGAAGAAGGTGGCGGCCGCGACCGCGTTCCTCAAGGCGAAGAAGGCCGTCTTCACCAACCTGATCCTCGACGAGAAGATGGACGACGCCTTCGAGAAGCTGGACATCGGCGCCATCCCGGCCGTCTTCCTCTACACGCCCGACGGCAAGCTGCTCAAGCGCTTCACCCTCGACGACGTCGACAATCTGTTCACCTACGAGCAGGTCGAGGCGTTTGTCAAGGATTACCTCGGGGGCAAGGCGGCGAAGTAATACGAATCGGGCCCCGAAGCCGGATTGTCCGACCCGAAGGCGATCGAGTATCGTAATACCCCTGGCGCGCCGCATCGAGCCCCGACATCCGGGATTCGGCGGGTGGCGCGTGTTCCCGCGATGAAGGCGAGGCGACGACGATGAAAGACGGCATCCACCCGAAGTATCAGGATTGCACCGTGACCTGCGGCTGCGGCAACTCGTTCCAGACCCGGAGCACGAAGCCGAAGATCGCGGTCGAAGTGTGCTCGAAGTGCCACCCGTTCTACACCGGGTCGCAGAAGTTCGTCGACGCCGCCGGCCGCGTGGACAAGTTCAACAAGAAGTTCCAGGGGACCTACGGCAAGGCCAAGAAGCCGGCCGAGGCCCCGGCCAAGGTCTAGTCGACGCCCGCACGATCATCGGACGGCCCGCCGGAGGACGCCTCGCGCCCTCCGGCCGGGCCGTCGGTCGTTTGGGCAGGCGCGGGCCGAATGCCACTGCCATGCCCCTCACCGAGGCCATCCGTGTTCGAGAAATTGCAGGCCGATTACCAGCGGTTCAAGGAGCTGGACGCCGCGCTGCTCGACCCGGCGCTGGCGACCGACCCTCTCCGTTACGCGAGCCTGGCCAAGGAGCGCGGCTCGCTGGCGAAGCTGGCGCTGCCGTATGACCGCTACCTCGAACTCGGCCGCGAGATCGAGCAGGCCCGCGCGATGGTCGCCGCCGAGGCCGATTTCGACATGCGGGCCTACGCCGAGGCCGAGCTGGAGTCGCTCATCGCCGGCCAGAACGAGGTCGGCGAGTCGCTCCGCGACATGCTCTACGACAAGGCCGCCGGCGCCGACCGCGCCAGCCTGATCGTCGAGATCCGCGCGGGGACCGGCGGAGACGAGGCCGCGCTCTTCGCCCGCGACCTCTACGAGATGTACCGCCGCTACTCCGAGGCCAAGGGCTGGAACTTCGAGGTCTTCGAGATCGTGCCCACCGAGCTGGGCGGGTTCCGCGAGGTCTCCTTCGGGATCTCCGGCGAGGGGGCCTTCCGTCACCTCCAGTTCGAGAGCGGCGGCCACCGGGTCCAGCGAGTCCCCGAGACCGAGACCCAGGGCCGCATCCACACCTCGGCCGCCACCGTCGCCGTCCTGCCCGAGCCCGAGGACGTCGACATCGTCATCCGCCCCGAGGACATCGAGCGCGACGTCATGAGGGCCGGCGGCCCCGGCGGCCAGCACCAGAACAAGACCGAGAGCGCCGTCCGCCTGACCCACAAGCCCACCGGCATCGTCGTCCTCTGCCGCGACGAGCGGAGCCAGCACAAGAACCAGGCCAAGGCGATGCGACTCCTCCGGAGCCGCCTGTTCGACCTGATGCAGGAGCAGGCCCGGTCGCAGCGGGCCGAGCAGCGCCGGACCCTGATCGGCTCGGGAGATCGCTCGCAGAGGATCAGGACCTACAGCTTCCCCCAGAACCGCGTCACCGACCACCGGATCGGCCAGACCTGGTACAACCTCGACCGGATCATCCTCGGCGACCTCGAACCCGTCACCACCGCCCTGATCGACCACGATCGCCGCGAACAGCTCGGCGATCTGAGCTGACGGCTGATGGTCAGAGAGGAAAGACGGTAATCGCGAGCCCGGATCAGCGATAGTGTCGGGTGGGCCGAGTCAAACGAGGCCCACCAGCATTCTTGAAGTGTGGTGGGCCTCGTTTGACTCGGCCCACCCGACGAAGATCGACCACCCTCGGCAGGTCATCCTCATGCCCTCGGACGCAGAAGACCTCTGGACGGTCGGCCGCCTCCTGAACTGGACGCGGGACTTCCTCAAGAAGAAGGGGTCGGAGAGCCCTCGGCTCGACGCCGAGGTCCTGCTCGCGTCGGTCCTCGCCTGCGAGCGTGTCCGGCTCTACACCCAGTATGAGGACGAGGTCGGCGAGAGCGACCGGTCGAGGTTCCGCGACCTGGTCAAACGCCGGGCCGAGGGGACGCCGGTGGCGTATCTGGTCGGGCGGAAGGAGTTCTATTCGCTCACGCTCGACGTCTCGCCCGCCGTCCTGATCCCCCGGCCCGACTCCGAGTTCGTCGTCGTCGAGGCCCTGGCGAGGCTGAAGGAGGTCGAGTCGCCCCGGTGCGTCGACATCGGGACCGGCTCGGGCTGCCTGGCGCTGGCGTGCGTCCAGCACCACAAGTCGGCCCGATTCATCGCGGTCGACGTCAGCCCCGAGGCGCTCGCCGTGGCCCGGAAGAACGCGACGAAGCTCGGCCTGGCCGATCGCGTGGAGTTTCGCCAGGGCGACCTGCTCGGGCCGGTGGCCGAGGAAGGGCCGTTCGACGCGATCCTGTCGAACCCGCCTTACATCGCGACGGCCGTGATCCCGACCCTCGAAGCCGGCGTCCGCGACCACGAGCCCGGGCTCGCCCTCGACGGCGGCGAGGACGGACTCCGGGTCGTCGACCGCCTGATCTCGCAGGCGATCCCGCTCCTCAAGCCCGGCGGCCATCTGATCCTGGAGATCGGCTCCGACCAGGAAGCGCCGGTCCGGGCGCTGATCGCCGCCCGGCCCGAGCTGGACCTGGCCCCGACCGTCCGCGATGCCGCCAACCATCCCCGGGTGATCCGGGCTACCCGGAAGGCGGGCGAACGTGTCGAGTCAGGGTTGAGCTAGCAGCTCAGGACCGCCGATTCCATAACTTCCTTTTTTGGAGTGCGGGAGCTTGCTCCCGACGGCGGACGCCGCTCAGATCCGGGAGCAAGCTCCCTCCAAGAAAGCGGGAGCAAGCTCCCAATGGCACTTACTTTGTCGGTTTGGTCTCCTGATTCTGTTTCCTTCGGGGATATTTCGTCGGCTTCCAGAAGACCTCTCG
>JAJYDH010000425.1 GCA_021777685.1 Planctomycetota bacterium
CCTGTCGAGCCAGACTTCGAGGCGTCGCCGGCGGTCGGGCGGCAGCGGCTCGGGGGCCTCGAACGGGTCGACGCTCGGGTCGCGCCCGAGCTTGCCGCCGAGGGTCGCGTCGATCCTCCGGTAGACGCGGTCGATGTTCTTCCGGGCCCTCGTCCCCAGCTCGACCGCCGCGATCGTCCGGCCGACGATCCCCCGGGGCTTGACCCGGAGCTGGTGCGTCAGGGTGGTCCCGCCGCCGGACCGGGGGGCCAGCTCGACCACGCTGACGAACCACTCGAACGGCCCGCGCTCGAACTCGCGGACCACGCCCATCCGCCGCCCCTCGATCCACTCGAACGGGTGCTCCCGCCAGGCGAAGTCGACCCCCGCCTTGCGGAATTTCCCCGACCGCTTCGAGCCCCCTTCGGGGTCGGGCTCGTCCTCGAACCGGACGGCCGAGAGGCCGATGGCGCGGTTGAACCGCTCGGTGTTCGAGACCAGCGGCCAGAGCGCCCTGGGGGTCGATTCCAGGTCCCAGCGCCAGTCGAAGCTCACGACATCGCGGGGGTCGCACGCGGGCAGCCGGGGGTGCAACTCCAGCCCGGTCGGCTCCCCCCGGAGGAGGCGTTCCAGGTCGCGGAGCAGCTCGCCCGAGTTCGGATACCGGCGGTCGGGGGTCTTGGCCAGCGACTTGACCACGATCGAGGTCGCCGCGTCGCTGACCAGGGGGTTCAGCCCCTTGAGGTCGGGCGGCGGCTCGGTCCGATGCTTGGCCATCACGACCAGCGGCGAGTCTCCCGAGAACGGCGGCTGCCCCGCCAGCAGGGTGAACAAAGTCGCCCCCATCGCGTAGACGTCGGCCGCCGGGCCGATCTCGGGCTCGCCGGCGCACTGCTCGGGGGCCATGTAGAGGGGCGTCCCGATGATCGCGCCGTCGCGGGTCAGGACCAGCGATTCCGACTCGACGACGTGCCGGGCCAGGCCGAAGTCCGACAGCTTGACGCGGGGCAGCCCGGAGTCGGCCGGGTCGTGGATGACCAGGATGTTCTCGGGCTTGATGTCGCGGTGGACGATCCCCCGCTCGTGGGCGGCCTCGAGGGCCCTCGCCACGTCGGCCAGGATCGACAGCGCCTGCCGCTCGTCGATCGGCCCCCGGCCGATCATCCAGTCGGCCAGGTTCGTCCCGGCGACGTACTCCAGGGCGATGAAGTGGACGCCGTCGTCCTCGTTCAGCTCGATCAGGTTGGCGACCCGTGAGTTGTTGACCTCGGCCAGGAGCCGGGCCTCCTTGTGGAACCGCTGGAGCGACTCGGGCCGGTTGGCGAACGCCGGCCTGAGCACCTTGATCGCCACCGGCAGGCCGGTCGAGAGGTCCTCGCCCCGGTAGACCGTGCCCATCCCCCCCTGCCCCAGCGTCTCCAGGAGCCGGAACCGCCCGGGCCGCTCGCGGTCGAGCGGCTGCCCCTCCTCGGTCGGGGTCCCCGGGATCTCGAAGGCCGTTGTCACCGAGGTGTCCGCCACGGCGGCCCCGGCCGAAGCCCCGACCTGGGTCGACCGGCTCGTGACGACCTCGCCCATCAGCCGATCGGCCACGGCCCGAGCCGTCGGCCGGGCGGTCGGCTCGTCGTGGAGCATCTCTCGGAGCAGCCGGCCGGCCGCGGAGCCCGGCCCGCCGCCCGACCGGGCCACGCCGCCGAGCCTCCAGTCCAGGATCGCCCCCAGCGCGAAGACGTCGGACGCCGCGTCCGGTCCGAGCCCCCGGATCACCTCGGGGCCCCGGCACGAGGCGTCCAGCGCCTCGGTCGAGGTCGCCGGGCCGCCGGCCTCGAAGCCCGTCCAGTCGAGGACCGGGCCTCCCGATGGGCGGGTCCTGACCAGCCCCGGCGCGATTTGCCCGTGGGCCAGGCCGAGCCGGTGCCCCGCCGCCAGCGCCAGGGCCAGCTCGATCGTCCGGGTGATCGCGGCCTCTTCCTCGCGGCCCGCCTCGGCCAGCGTCGGGCCCTCGTCCGCCTCCATCGCGACGTAAGGCGTGTCGCCGTCGAGTTCCAGCCCGACCACCCGCCGGCTGGAGGGGTGCGCGATCATCAGGGCCATCCGCAGCCGGCGTTCGATCGCCCGCCACCGGCCCGCGTCGGCCCGGGCGTCGGCGAGCAGGACCATCTCGACGCCGGTGCCGTCGTGGCGGTCGACCGCCCGGTAGCGGACCCCGTCGCGGCCGGCGCCGATCTGGCTCAACAACCGATAGCGGCCGAAGCTCATGGACGGGCCTGGTGGAGGCTGGGGGGGAGGTTTCCGGTCATCGCCCGTCGCTCGCCGGGCATCGCCCCGGATCAGGTCTTCCGCTCCGGCTTGGAGGGATGGGCCGCCTCGCCCTCCAGCTTCTCGACGCGGATCGTCCTGATCCGGGTCGGGTCGGCCCGGACGACGGTCAGCCGGTGGCCGTCGACGACGACGCTGTCGCCCGCCCTCGCGAGCCGACCGAGCAGGTCCAGGATCAGCCCGCCGGCCGTCTCGGCCTCGGTCTCCGGCAACTCAGCGCCGAGCGAGGCGGCCAGGACGTCCAGCGGGCAGGTCGCGTCGACCTCGAAGACCCCGTTGCCCAGGTCGAGGACCTGCGGCGTCTCCCGGTCGAATTCATCCTGGATCGGCCCGACCAGCTCTTCGAGGACGTTCTCCAGGCTGACCATCCCGACCACGCTACCATACTCGTCGAGCAACATCGCCAGGTGGACCCGATTTCGCTGGAACTCCATCAGGAGCTGGTCCAGCCGGAGCGACTCGGGCAGGAACGGCACCCGCCTCGACGCCCTCCGGAGGTCGGGCCGGGCGTTCGACGGGCCGCCGAGGCGGAAGAGGTCCTTGACGTGGATCATGCCGATGACCGTCGTCAGGTCGTCCTCGCAGAGCGGATAACGCGTGTGTCCCGCCTGCCGGGCGATCCGGAGGTTGTCTTCAAGCGGCCTGGACAGGCTCAGGTAGACGATGTCGGGCCGGGGGACCATCACCCGCCGCGCCGTCTTCTGCTCCAGGTTGAGCACGTTCTCGATCATCACCCGCTCGTTCCGCGAGAGGTGCCCGCCCGCGACGCTCTCGGCCACGATGTGGCGAAGTTCCTCTTCCGTGTGGGCCACCTCGGCGTGGTTCGATCCGCCCAGCCCGATCACCCGGAGCGTCAGGTTGCTCGCGTTGTTCAGCAGCCAGATGAACGGGAAGAACAGGTAATAGAAGGCGATCAGGACCGGAGCGGTCCAGAGCGAGATCGTCTTGGCCGAGCGGATCGCCAGGCTCTTGGGGGCCTGCTCCCCCAGCGCCATGTGGAGGAAGGTGACGGTCGAGAACGCCAGGATCGACGCCAGGGGCAGGGACAAGGTGCCGACGGCCCACTCCTCTCCGCCGATCCCGACCGCCTTCAACGCCCCCTCGATCGGCTTGACCACCTTCTCGATCTCGTACCCCAGGGCCAGGCTGGCCACCGTGATCCCGAGCTGCGACGCCGACAGGTAGGCGTCCAGATGGTCGAGCGTCCTGCTCGTGAGCTTCGCCGCCCAGTTCCCCTGCAAGGCAAGCTGCTCGATCTGGCCCGTCCGGACCTTGACCAGGGCGAATTCGGCGGCGACGAAGAAGCCGTTGACGAAGATCAACCCGGCGATGATCAGGAGCTGCGAGACGTCCATGGGACGGGGCGTCCGATCGAGGTGGGAATCCGGTCGACCGCCCTTCGCGGAGACGTCACGCCATGAACGTCGCGGAGGCAGCCGGGTCGGTCGCCGATTCTAACCGACCCGGCCTCACGACGCACCCGGAAATTCGCCATCGTTCGACGTAACGCCCGACCCCCAACCGAACAGCAGCGTTCCCAGCCCGATCAGCGGGAGCAACCCCGCCAGCAGGAAGATCGGCGAGAACGAGCCCGACGCGTCCTTGACATAACCCGCGAACGGCAGGAAACCCGCCACGAACAGGTTCCCGAGCCCGCCCAGAATCCCGACGACGAACCCGGTGTGCCGGGCCGAGACGTCCTGGCAGAACGCGAAGTAGTTCGCCATGAACGCCGCGGCCCCCAGCGCCATCAGGCCCAGGAGGCCGATCGCCAGCGAATCGTCGCCCACCCACCCCACGGCCGTCCCCGATGCGATCAGCAGGCAACACCCGGCCATCACCCGGAACCTCGCCGACGACGGGCTCAGCCCCCGGCCGGCCAGCATTCGCGACAACGCCCCGCCGCCCAGGTTGCCGAAGTCGGCCGCCAGGAATGGCAACGCGCTCCACATCCCGCTCGCCAGGTACGACATCCCCCGATCGTCCTTGAGGTAGGTCGGCAGCCAGTTGATCAGAAAATGCCAGCAGACGTTGATCGAGATCGAGACGACCACCAGGACCCAGAATCGCCGGAATCGGACGACCTCGCCCAGCGCCTCCGCCCAATCCATGCCCTTGAGAGAAGGGGCCGGCAAGGCCCGGGCCGCGATCAGCAGGCCGACCATCAGGCCGGCGATCGCCCACCAGATCGCGGGCAACCCGAATCGAACGGCCGACGAGCCAATCAAGGCGGAAACCGCCAGGACGCCGCCGAAGGCCCATCGGACCGCCGGCGAGAGATTCGACGGTTCGCCGCCCAACTCGTCGGCCGGCAGACGCCTCGACGACCCTCGACCGGCCAGGAGCCGCCGATTCGGCCCCCGGGTCATCACCAGCCAGCCGATCACCCAGATGAGGCCGAGAGACGCGACAATCGCGAACGACGCGCGCCAGCCGTACCAGAGCGAGAGTTTCGGCACGACGAGTGGCGTCAGGACCGCGCCGACGGCCGCCCCCGAATTGAAGATCCCATTCCCAAGGCTCCGATCGGCCGGCGGGAGGACCGCCGACGTCGCCCGCAAGGCGCATGGCCAGTTGAACGACTCGCCCATGCCGAGCAAAGCCCGGAACATCATCAAGATCCCAAGCGTCGGCGAGACGGCGAGCGCCGCCGCGGCCAGCGACCACCAGCCCACCGCCCACGCATAGACCAGCCGCACGTCGCTCCGATCGGCCAGATATCCCGCCGGGACCTGAAAGAGCGCATACGACAGCGAGAACGCCGCTAGGACCCAGCCAAATCCCTCGTTCTTGATCCCGAAATCCGCCTTGATCGAGGGACCAACCAGCGTCATCGCCTGACGGTCCATGTAGCTCAGGACCGTCGACGCGAACATCAGCCAGCAGAGTCCCCATCGCCAGCGGGCCGAAGGCTTCGACGCGATCGCGAAATCATCGTCCAGCATTGTGGTCTGGGCCACGTCTTTCCATCCCCGAATGCCGTGCTCGACGAACGACGAAGACTCCGCAGCCTAACATGCCAGAGCGGCTTCCGGGAAGCAATCAAGACGCGGATGAATCGACCTCGATCGCGGTGAGCTTTCGAAACACCGACGCCCCCGCGATCCATTGAGGATCGCGGGGGCGGGGTGGTTTTGAGGATCCGGCGATGACCGACTTTCGCGCACAAGGCACTATCATGGGCCTGGCGGGCTTAACGGCCGTGTTCGGGATGGGAACGGGTGGGGCCCCGCCAGTATCGTCGCCGGAATTCGGCCGGGGGGGCGGTCAGGCCCTCCCGG
>JAJYDH010000426.1 GCA_021777685.1 Planctomycetota bacterium
GAGGTCCAGGCCCCAGGCCGCCCCGGCCACGCGGGCCTTGCCGACGACCGAGGCCACGCCGCCGCCCGTCAGCCCGGCGCCGGCCGTCTCCTCTTTCTCCCCGCCCGCGACGCCCGACCTTCCGCCGGCCGACCACCCCGCGTCCGCCGGTCGCCCGGCCCCGTTCGCCGGGCAGGTGCCCGACCAGGCCAGACTCCAGGCCGATCCGGCCCCGGCCTCCAACCCCGGCGCCGGCCGCCCCGCGCCGCTCGCCGACGAGCTTCCCACGTCGGCGAGGCCGCAAGCCTCGGCCGAGAACCGGCCTCCCGCCGCTCGCCCGCGAGCCCAGCCCGCGCACGACCCGGCCTTCCGCCAGGCCGAGGTGGCGACCGCCGCCGTGCCGATCGCCATCCCGGCCGATCCGCCGGCGACCTCGACGGCCGCGCCGTCGATGGTCGAGTTGCCGCCGCCCCCGGCCCTCGGGGCCGTCGATCCGCCGCCGATCGGGACCGACCCGCTCCGGGGGATGGCCCCGCCGGTCGTGCCCGAGCCCGCCCGGGCCCCGGCACCCGAACTGCCCGCGTCGCCCCCGGTTCCGGCTCCAGCCCCCGAATTGCCCCCGCCTCCGACCGACCCGGCGGTGACCAGGACGAGCGACGAACAGACCGCGATCCGGACGAAGCCGCCGGGGAAGCCCAAGGAGCTGAATTACGTCACCCTCCGCGCGGCGGCCGTCGGCGACGAGATCATCACCATCAACGAGCTGACCACGATCGTCAACGAACGCTTCCGCGAGATGGTCCCGGCCGAGCAGCGGCAGCAGATGAGCAAGAAGGAGCAGAACGCCGTCATGAACCAGCTCGCCGCGAACGCCCTCCAGGGCCTGATCGATCAGTCGCTGATCATCCAGGAGGCCAAGCGAGAGATGAAGAACCCGAAGGCGCAGACGACCTTCAACGACTACTGCGAGAAGCTCTGGAAGGAGGGCGAACTCCCCCAGTTGCTCCGCAAGACCGCCTCGGCCAACGTCTACGAGCTGAAGATCAAGCTCGCCGAGCAGGGCAAGTCGTACGACTCGATGAAGGAGGCCTTCCGCAAGAAGACCCTCTCCCGCGACTTCCTCGGCGCCAAGATCCACCACAAGATCACCTGCGACCTGGTCCAGCAGCGGGCCTATTACAACGCGCACCTCGACGACTTCGTGCAGCCCGCCAGGATGACCTGGCGCGAGATCGAGGTCAGCGTCTTCAAGTCGCCGAGCCGCGCCGAGGCCCGCAAGAAGGCCGAGGAGATCCTGGCCCGCCTGCTCCGCGACGAGGACTTTGACGCCCTCGCGAAATCCTCCAGCGACGGCCCGACCGCGAGCAAGGGTGGCCTCTACGTCGACATGCAGCCGGGCAGCTACGGCATCCCGGTCGTCAACGACGCCTTGAACCAGCTCCCGGTGGGCCAGGTCAGCCCGATCCTCGAGGCCCCGAACTCGTTCCACATCATCCGGGTCGACTCCCGCCGCGAGAAGGGCCCGCTCCGGTTCGACGAGGTCCAGGACAAGGTCCGGAGCCGGGTCCTCGACCAGAATTTCCAGGAGGCGGTGGAAGTTTACCTCAACAAGCTCCGCTCCAAGACCCTGGTCCGGACCATGTTCGACCGCACCGAGAGCGACCCGGCGCTCGTCCGGCGGAAGGACGCCTCGGTCCAGCCCGTCTCCGATCCCGCCCCGACCCCCTGAGCATTCGGCCCGGGGAGCGATCCCGACTCACCGCCTGGAGACGACCGCCGGGCGGTCGAGCCGGAGCGGGCGGAAGCCGATCGCGTCGGCGGCCACGCAGTGATAGCGGACCCCCCGGACGTCCCCTTGCACGGCCATCGACCACTGCCCCTGGATGTGGATGTGGCCGTAGACGCAGGCCGTGACCCCCGCGTCCTCGAACCGCCCGACGCAGGGGCCCGGTCGGCGGTGCTGGTCGAACGGCGGATAGTGCCAGAGGACGTAGAGCGGCTCGCCGGCCGTCCGGAGCCGCCCGGCGTGCTCCAGCGCCTCGTCGAGCCGGGCCAGCTCGCGGTCGGACGCGGCGGACTTCGAGGGGTCGGGCTCGGAGTCGGGGTCGGGCGACGGGGCTCCGAGAGTCCCGCAGACGACGACGCCGCCGATCGCGACCGCGTCGCCGCCGACGGCGAGCATCGACCGGCGGAGCATCGGCCGGATCGCCTCGGCCCCGTTCCACCAGGCATCGTGATTGCCGGCCGAGAGGACCTTCGTCCCCGGGAGCCGGTCGATCCAGGCGAGGTCGGGCTGGACGTCGCGGTGGTTCCGGGCCATCGAGAGGTCGCCCGGCAGCAGGACCAGATCGTCCCGGCCGACGGCCTCGCGCCACTGGGTCTCGATCTTGGCGGCATGGTCGCGCCACCGGGCGGCGTGGCGCTCTCGGCGGTCGGGACGGGCCAGCGAGAGGTGCAGGTCGGCGATCGCCCAGAGGGCCATGCTTCGCGCTCCGGGCCCCGGGTCAATCCAGCCGATAGGTGCCGGGGTTCTCGCCGACGAACGGGTTGTGCCGACGCTCTCGGCCGATGGTCGTCGACGGCCCGTGGCCGGGGAAGACGAGCGTCTCGTCCGGCAGGTCGAACAGCCTGGATCGGATGCCCGCGAACAGGAGCGGCCCGTCACCATACGCCAGGTCGGTCCGGCCCACCGAGCCGGCGAACAGGACGTCCCCGCCGAGGACGAACCCCGGCGTGAGGTCGCGACAGACGAAGACGACCGAGCCCGGGCTGTGGCCGGGGATCTCGCGGACCTCGAACGTGAAGCCGGCCAGCTCCAGCGTCTCGCCCTGGTCGACCGTCCGGTCGGCCGGGAAGCTGGTCAACGGCATCCCGAACGCCGCGCTCAGGTTCGCGTCGGGGTCGGTCAGCAGGCTCGCGTCGTTCCGCCCGATGATCAAGGGCGCGTCGGGGTAGACCTCGCGGATCGCCGCGTTCCCCGCGATGTGGTCGGCGTGCCCGTGCGTGTTCAGGATCGCCGCGAGCCGGAGGCCCTCACGGTCGAGCACCTCCAGGACCGCGTCGGAGTCGAAACTCGGGTCGACGACCAGCGCCTCGGCCCCGCCCTCACGCCAGAGGACGTAGGCATTCTCGGCGAACGGGGCCGATTCGATCGTCTTGATGTGATATTCCGATCCGGCCATGTATGGGGCCCTCGCGACGTTCCGGTCGACCTCTCATCGTGACCGAGATCGCCTCCGAAGGCAAGCCGGGCGTCCCGTCTCTGGGCGAGTCGCCAATCCGCCCCGGAATCCGAAGTTACTCTCGGGGTCGATCCTGTAGAAACGACACATGGCCGGGTAATAATGACAAGCCCGGCAGCCTCGACCCGGTCGCGTCCCGGAGGGTCGTCCGAGTTCCGACGCGTGGCCCGTCGACTCCTCGGCCGATTTCCCGATGGCCCGATAATTGCGGCAAGGCGACGTGGCGGGTCTCCCGATGAGACATCTCGCATCTCGCATCTCGATCCCCCCATCTCCTCGACGACTCTCCCCCGCCACGTCACCGAAACCCGGAATTTGACGCCGCCCTCGGCACCCGGGCTGGGCGTTGATCCGTGAACTTTTGTCGCTTCACCGATCGGAAGGACCATCCGATGGACCATACAACTTCCCGCCCGCCCCGTCGCGACGATCGACCTTGCCGGCCGATCGGTTGGGCCCGCGCGGCGGCCCTCGGCCTGGCGATGGCCGCGGCCCCCGTCCCCTCCAAGGCCCGCTCGGGCGAGCCCGAGCGGGCGGACGTCCCGAAGGCCCGGGTCGCCGCGGCCCCGCACGAGGCCAGGACGACGGAGCGTCCTCACGATGCCGCCGCCGACCCGGTCGCCCGGGCCCTCCGGCTCGTCGCCGACTGCAAGGCGAAGTACCGGACCGTCGAGGATTACACCTGCACCTTCTTCAAGCGCGAGCGGGTCGACGGCAAGCTCTACACGCCCCACGTCATGACGATGAAGGCCCGGACCGGGCCCGAGAGCCTCTATTTCAAGTTCATCCAGCCCAACGCCGGCCGCGAGGCGATCTACGTGAAGGGCCGCTATAACGACAAGATCGTCGCCCACGACGTCGGGCTCGGCCGGGTCGTCGCCGGGACCATGCACCTCGATCCCAAGGGGGACATGGCCATGGAGGAGAATCGCCACCCGGTCAGCGAGGCCGGCATCGGCTCGCTGATCGACACCATCGAGGAGCGCTGGAAGCTGGAACTCCGGGCCGAGGAGACCCGGATCATCTTCCACGCGAACATGCAGGTCGGCGACCGCCCGTGCGTGATGGTCGAGACGATCCATGCCGGGAAGGACCCCCGCTACATGTTCCACAAGGTGAAGTTCTTCGTCGACCGCGAGCTTGGCCTGCCGATCCGGTTCGAGGCCTTCGACTGGCCCGCGCGCCCGGGGGCCGCGCCGGAGCTGATGGAGGAATATACCTATGCCAACCTGCGGATCAACGTCGGCCTCAAGGACCGCGACTTCGACCCCAAGAACTCGCAGTATGCCTACGGCCGGTTCTGAGCCGAATCGGAGCCCGATACGCCGGAAGATGACGGATCGGCCGGGGCCGAGGGGCCCCGGCCGATCTCGCGCGCCCTGGACGTGGTCCCCCGGGGTGAACCCGGCCCGGAGGCCGATTTGCCCCGTGCAATCCTCACGACCCGATCGCGTCGGGCCGATAGTGTAAAGGCGGGCGAATCGGCCGGGTCCCTCGGGGACCTGATGCCGGAAAAGTCGGCCTTCTCCTCCCCGGCCGCCGGGGCGGGGGAAGCGACCTTGGCAGTTGGCGGGGCCTTCGCTAGAATCCGCCACGCCTCGAGGGGGGCCGTCCTTACCAGCGGGCGGCCCGGTCGATCGGCTCGGGCCTCCCTTCCGATATCGCCTCGCTGGCCGCCGTCAGGATGATGATGCGGGTCTGTCCGATCACGCCGGCCGCGCCCGCCCACCACGCGGGCCGCGGCCCCCAAGCCCAGTCCATGGAAGGAGGCTCGATGAGCACGGTCCCGACCAGCAAGGCACAGGTCCGCGTCCATATCCGCTGGATGATCCGTCGCGACATGCCCGAGGTCCTGGCGATCGAGCACGCCGGCTTCGACTTCCCCTGGTGCGAGGAGGAGTTCCTCCGCGTCCTCCGCCAGCGCAACTGCATCGGCATGGTCGCCGAGCTGGGCGAGCGGGTCGTGGGGTTCATGATCTACGAACTCCACAAGAATAAGCTCAACGTCCTCGACTTCGCCGTCCATCCCGAGTTCCGCCGCCAGGGGATCGGCCAGCAGATGGTCGAGAAGCTCGTCGGCAAGCTCTCCAGCCACCGGCGGACCCGGATCGTCCTCCACGTCCGCGAGACCAACCTCGCCGCCCAGATCTTCTTCCGGGGGCGGACCTTCAAGGCCGTCGAGGTGCTCCGCGAGCACTACCAGGACACCGGCGAGGACGCCTTCCTGATGAACTACCTGTTCGATGAGTCGGTCCCCGAGGAGATGGTCCCGGTCAACCGGATCGCCCAGCAACTGGGCAACTGAGCGGA
>JAJYDH010000427.1 GCA_021777685.1 Planctomycetota bacterium
CCTTCAGCTCGGCCTCGCGGCCGGACATCTCGACGGCGACCTCGGACCGCGCCCCGTCGATCTCGAACTGGACGGGGACGGTCCCCTTCGACTCTCCCACCCCCTCGCGGAGCAGCCGGAGCGAGACCAGCAGCTCGGCCGAGTCGCCCGACTCCTGCCGCCTCACGTCGGTCACGCGGACCGAGAGGTTGGCGGGAGCCGTCTGCGGGTAGGCGAGCAGGTGGAACCGGGTCCGCTCGGCGAATTCGAGGAAGGCGTCGCGGAGGGCCGGCCACCGGCCGCCGTCGGCGTCCCAGTCGTCCTCGCGGAGGTCCGAGCAGATCCAGACGTCGGCCCGGCCCGAGTGGTTCGACGCGATGTAGTCGCGCGCCGATTGCAGCATCGCCGGCAAATCCGCCGGCGCGGCGGAGGGGCCGGCGTCGGGCGCGGTCAGCAGGGCGTCGATCGACTCCAGCTCGCGGGGCTTGCCGGCCCGGTCGTCGATCAGGACCCAGCGGGTCTTGCCGAGCATCCGCAGGGTCTGGACGAGCTGCCTCTTGCCCGCGTCGAGCTTGGTCGAGCCCGAGCCCGCGCCGGCCTGCTGCATGCTGGGCGAGCGGTCGAGGATCAGGATCGTCGCGTCGGCCCGGCCGCCGGCGGTGAGCCCGAGCCAGCCCCCGGCGAGCGGCCGGCTGATCGCGAAGGCCAGGCCGGCGATCGCCAGCATCCGGGCCGTCAGGATCATCCACTGCCTGATCCGGGCATAGCCGCGTGACATCCGGTTGGCGGCGATCAGGAACATCATCGCCGCCCAGCGGACCGTCTGATATCGACGCTGGTTGATCAGGTGGATGATGATCGGCAGGGCCACCAGCGGCAGCGCGGCCAGGAACATCGGCTGGAGGAAGCTCAACGGGCCCCTCCCTTCTTGTGCGCCCGGCCGACGAGGAATCGCATGAGCACCTGCTCGTAATCCTCGTCGATCGAGACCCGGTGATAGTCGACGGCCGACTCCAGGACGACCTGTTTGAGCGCGTCGAGGTAGCCGCCGAGGGCCTTCTGGTAGCGGTCGGCGATCTCGTTCGGCTCGGCGAAGATCGACGGGCCCCCTTCCATGTCGAGGAACCGCATGGGCCGGCGGAACGTGAAGGCCAGCTCGCGGGGGTCGAGCAGGTGGAAGACCGCGACGTCGTGCTTGCGGAACCGGAGGTGCTCGAAGCATCCCCGGAGCAACTCGGGCTCGACGAACAGGTCGGACATGATGACGATCAGGGCCCGCTGGCGGATCGTCTCGGCCAGCTCGTGGAGGACGCCCGCGATGTGGGTCTCGCCCTTCGGACGGGCATTTTCCAGGGCGTCGAAGATCGCCATCAGGTGCGCGGGGTTCCGGCGAGGGGGGATGTTCCGGACCACCCCGCCGGCCACGCAGGCCAGGCCGATGGCGTCCCCCTGCTGGAGCGCCAGGGTCCCCAGGACGCCCGAGATCCGCCGGGCGTACTCGATCTTGGTGACGTTGCCGGAGCCGTAGTCCATCGACCCGCTGGTGTCCACGACCAGGCAGCACCGGAGGTTCGTGTCGGCCTCGAACTCCTTGATGAAGTACCGGTCCGACCGCCCGTAGGCCCGCCAATCGAGGCGGCGGAGGTCATCGCCGGGGACGTACTTGCGGTACTCGGCGAACTCGACGCTCGACCCCCGGTGAGGGCTGGGGTGCCGGCCCGAGACGCTCCCCTGCATCGCCTTCCGCGCGAACAGCGGCAACGCCGCCAGCCGCGACAGGACAAGAGGATCGAGGAAGCTCCGGGGCCTGCGTTCCGGGATCATCGGGCGGGGGCTGCCTTCGAGGGGTGGGTGGGGAGGGGTGAAGTCCGGGTCCGAGTTTTCCTCCCTCTCCCTCCGGGAGAGGGCCGGGGTGAGGGGCGTCGCAAGACAGGTGACGGTCGAGGAGGGTGGTTCCGGTGGTCAAGGGTGGTTGCCACGCGACCCCCCACCCTAACCCTCCCCCGCAAGGGGGGAGGGGACCAGAGGCCGCTTTCGGCGAAATGCTAAGGTTGACCCATCGTCCTCAAGCGTCCTTCTCGGTCTCCTCGATCAGCCGGCGGACGATCGCCCGGGCGTCGATCCCCTCGGCCTGGGCGGCGAAGGTGGTGATGACCCGGTGGGTGAGCACCGGCTGGGCGACCTCCTGGACGTCTTCGAGCCGGACCATGTAGCTGCCCAGCAGGGCCGCGCGGGCCTTGGCCCCCAGGATCAGGTACTGGACCGCCCGGGGCCCGGCGCCCCAGGAGACCAGCGGCTTGAGCCACGACGGGGCCGACCCCCCGCCGGGTCGGGTCTTGCGGACCAGCCTCGCCGCGTAAGTATAGATGTGGTCGGGCACCGGCATTCGCCGGACCAGGTCCTGGTGGCGGATGATGTCGGCCGGCGTCATCAGGTGATCGAGCGAGGGCAACGCCCCGCCGGTGGTGGTCCGGGCGATCTGGACCTCCTCGGCCTCCGAGGGATAGTCCAGCTCGATCAGGAACATGAACCGGTCGAGCTGGGCCTCGGGCAGGGGGTACGTCCCCTCCTGCTCGACCGGGTTCTGGGTGGCCAGGACCAGGAACGGCGGCTCCAGGGTGAAGGTCTTGCCGACGACGGTGACGCGGTGCTCCTGCATCGCCTCCAGCATCGCCGCCTGGGTCTTCGGTGGGGCCCGGTTGATCTCGTCTGCTAGCACGATGTTAGCGAAGACGGGGCCGTGGATGAACTCGAAGACCCGGCGGCCGTCGGCGTCGTCCTGGAGGATGTCGGTGCCGGTGATGTCCATCGGCATCAGGTCGGGGGTGAACTGAATCCGGCTGAACTTCAGCGACATCGTCTCGGCGAGCTTGCCCACCAGCAGCGTCTTGGCCAGTCCCGGCACGCCCATCAGCAGCGCGTGCCCTCGGGCGAACAGGCAGATCGCCAGCCGCTCGATGACGTCGTGCTGGCCGACGATGACCTTGCCCAACTCCTTGCGGAGCCGGTCGTAAGCCTCGCGGAGGTGGTCGATCGCCTGGACATCGTCCTCGCCGAGCGGCGAGTGGGCCGGCCTGGCCACGGGCTGCGACATGAACTCACTCCCTGATGCCGGCCGGCGGGCTCCGCCGATCCTCGACGGCCGGGCTCCCTCCGTTCCCGAGCAATGAGCCACCATCATGAGGCATCCCGTCGGGCCTTTCCACCAAAAAACGGCCGCATCTCCGATTTTGTTAGGGATGACCGGCGACTTCCTTGCCCTCCGAGCCCGGCCGGCCGATAATACGGCCCGCGCGAAGGCCGCCCTCGACGTCCCCCGACCGGGTTGAGACCTTGGACCCGCACGAAACCCCTCCCACACCCCCCGGACCCGGCCCGACCCTCTCGCGGGGGGTCGTCCTGGCGATCGCCCTCATCCTGATCGTCGCCGGGCTGGCCTACGACCGCCTGCGCCGGCGGCCCGAGCCGGCCCCGCCCGCGATCGCCGCCGACCCTCTCCTGGCCCGAGGCCGCGAGATCTACCTCGACCGCTGCCTGGCCTGCCACGGCCCGGACGGCAAGGGGGACGGCCCGCTCGCGAAGGGCCTGACCGGCCCGCCCCCGCGCAACCTGGCCGACGAGCCCTGGAAGCACGGCGACAGGCCCGAGCAGGTCCTGACCGTCCTCGCCGACGGGGTCAAGGACGCCCAGATGCCAGGCTGGGCCGGCACTTACGGCCCGGACGACCTCAAGGCCGTCGCCGCCTACCTCTACCAGATCGCCGGCAAGCCGGTGCCGGGAGCCCTCCGGAAGCCCTGATCCGGCGGCGGGTTGCCGGGGGTGGATCGGCCGCGTAAGATCCCAGGACGCGCGAGGCGGGTCCGCAAGTCCCGCCTCCGATCGCTCGTGACGGCAAGATCCAGGCGGAGACCGCTCGTGGCCGACTTCCAGACGCAGATCGAGGACTTCATCGTCGGCACAGGGCCGGAGGCGAAGGCCGGGGACAACGTCTCCGTGCATTACACGGGGACGCTCGTGGACGGGACCAAGTTCGACAGCTCGGTCGACCGAGGCCAGCCGTTCTCATTCCCGCTCGGCGCGGGTCGGGTGATCCGGGGCTGGGACGTGGGCGTGGCCGGGATGAAGGTCGGCGGCAAGCGCAAGCTGATCATCCCGCCCGACGAGGGCTACGGCTCGCGGGGGGCCGGCGGCGTGATCGGCCCCAACGCCACGCTCGTCTTCGAGGTCGAGCTGCTCAAGATCAACTGAACATGCTCGCCGACTTCGTCTTGCAGCGGCTCGCAGCCCTCCGGGTCCGGCTCGGCGGGCGGGCGGCGGGAATCTGGAAGGTCGAGGGCGACCGCCTCGCGCAGGTCGCCTTCGACCCCGCGCCCGACCTCCCTCGCGAGGTCGCCGAGGGCTTCGCCGCCGCGACCATTTCCGTTGACCTCGCCCGCCGCGACCTCGGGATCGTCGAGGCCGCCGCCTCGGGCAAGGTCGTCGTCTCGGTCGCCGCAAGTCTGCCCCCGGAGGCCGGATCGGGCTACTGGCTCCGCGCCTTCGGCGCGACCCGATCGGTCGCCGTGCCGATCCTCGGGGCCGACGGCCGGGCCGGGGCCGTCGTCTCGGTCGCCCTCGGGCCCGAGCCGGGAGACGAGGCCGTGGCGGCCCTGATCCGCGAGGAGGGGGCTGGACTCGTCGGGCCGACCCCGGGACAATGGGCCGAGGGATGATCCGCGCGAGATCGGGCACGACGACGGAACATGGTAGCCGACTATTACGCGATGCTGGGGGCCGACCCGAGGGCCGATCGCCCCTCGCTGGAGGCGGCCCTGGCTCGCTGCCAGCCGGCCTGGTCGTCGGGGACGCGTAACCCCAAGACCAAGCACACGTTCCAGTCGTACCTCGACCAGATCCCCGAGATCAAAAAGGCCCTCCTCGGCGACCCCAACGTCCGCGCGGCCTACGACGCCGAGCTGGCCGCCGTCAAGCGGGCCGAGCGGGACCAGAAGCTCGACGAACTCCAGCGGCTGGTCCGGCTCCGGGCGGCCAAGGGAGGCTTGACGGTCGCCGACCGGGCCCTCCTCCGCGAGCAGGCCGACAGGCTGGGGCTCGACCCCTCGGACCTGGAACGCCTGATCGAGCCGATCCCGCCCCGGCCCGAGGCCCCGGCCGAGGTCGAGGCCGCCGACCCGGTCGTGGAGACCCTCGACGCCGTCACCCGCAAGCAGATCCGCGTGGCCCTGGAGCACTTGCGGCGACGCGACCTCTACGACGCCCTCGGCTTGGCCCGGGACGCGCCTTCGCAGGAGGTCATCGGCCGGGCCGACGCCGAGCGCCGTCGGTGGATGCAGAAGACCCAGGTCACGGCCGAGAAGACGGCCTGGCTGGAGGTCGTCTCGCACGCCCAGTCGCACCTCGGCTCGCCCGCCGCGAGGGCCCGGTACGACCGGACGCTCGACCTGGAGGCCGAGGACCGGCTCGGCGAGTCGATCGCCTTTGCCATCAAGGGTTTAGCGAAGCTCGACTACGGCACCCGCGCCGCCCTGATCGAGGAGGCCGGGGCCCGGGG
>JAJYDH010000428.1 GCA_021777685.1 Planctomycetota bacterium
GCCGAGGACCAGGCCGAGGATCGTCGCCCCGAAGAGCTGCTGGAACAGGCTGAGCAGGACGTGCAGGAACCCGAACAGCAGGGACGAAAGGACGATGGCGGTCGTCGTGTTGTAGGTCCGCTCCAGGCCCGAGAGGATGAAGCCCCGGAACGCGAACTCCTCGGTGATCGCCGGCAGGAGGGCGAAGACGAGCAGGGCCACGCCGAGGTTGGGGATCTGCTTGCCCAGCTCGCCGAGCTGCGACCGGATCGCGTCGGAGGCCGGGAACAACTTCTCGACGTGATAGGCGACCTCGCGGACGGCCGGGTTCAGGGTCAGGGCCAGGCCGGCGGCGAGCGCCAGCTCATGCCACCGGGGCCACCTCAGTCGGAGGGTCCTCGCCGGGTCGGACGTGAGCAGGACGGAGAGCACGAGCGGCGGCCCGAGGATGAACGCCAGGTGGCCCAGGACCATCCCCTTGACCGGCGACGTGGTGGTCCCCAGCGATTGCATCAGGAACCAGGCCAGGCTGAGCATCCCGGCGAAGCAGAACAGGGCGGCGCCGGCGTTGGGCGTCGGCTCCTTGTCGCGGACCAGGTGCCTCAGCCAGCTCTTGAGGTCGAACGCCTCGGCCTCGCGGAAGACCACGTCCTCGCGGCGGAAGAGGTCGACCGCCCAGCGGAGGGCGACCCAGGCGTAGACCAGCGTCGGCAGGAGGACGGGCAGGAAGTACATCCGGGCGACGTCGTAATCGCCCAGGATCAGCGCCTTGAGCAGGAGCGAGACGCCGGTGATCGGCACCAGGCTGTAGAACAGGGTCAGCGAGACCTCGGGCGCCAGGGTGACGAGGATCAGCGGGAGGCTGGCCAGGTAGAGGGGGGTCATGTAATACTGCCCCTCCTTCATGCTCCGGGCCATCGTCGCCAGGCCCACGCAGATCGCCGCGAAGAAGGCCGAGAGCGGGATCAACAGGAGCATCATCCAGAAGTAGGAGCTGGGCGACGGCGGGGCGATCATCGTCGCCATCTTGCCCCCGCCCTTCGGCCCGGCCGAGGCGACCTGCGAGGCGAGCTGCACGCCGGTCAGGCCCATGCTCACCAGGTTCAGGACGGCGGTCATGATGCTGGCCAGCATCACGGTGAAGAACTTGCCCATGACGATCTCCGACCGCCTGGCCGGGCTGATCAGGAGCGTCTCCATCGTCCCGCGCTCCTTCTCCCCGGCGCAGAGGTCGACGGCCGGGTAGAAGGCGCCGGTCAGGGCCATGATGACCAGCAGGAACGGGAAGATCCGGCCCCAGATGCTGCCGCCGACCTCGCTCTCGGGCGCGACGTCCTCGCCCTCGACGTCGACCGGCTCGGTGTAGCCGGGAGGCTTCTTGTCCTGGACGAGCCTGGCCCGGACGATCGAGTCGCGCCACTGTTCGAGCACGTCCCGGAGTCGGAGGTAGGTGATCTGGCTCGGCTCGTCCGTGCTGTCGTAGAGGATGGGGAGCCTGGCCGAGCCGACCGCGGCGATCTGCCCCTCAAGGTCGGCCGGGACGATGACGACCGCGTCGGCCAATCCCGCCCTGATCCCCTTGCGGACGGCGCCGGGCTTGAGCCAGTCCCAGCCAGCCGTCCGGGTCTCGACCTTGAGCCGGGCGGCGTCCTTCTCGCGGGCGAACAGGGAGGGCTCGAAGCCGTCCCGGCCCGCGTTGAGCAGGCGGGGCGAGGCCGGCAGGTGCTCGGAGCCGAGGACCACGACGGTCCGGGGCTTCTGGTCGAACGACGCCGAGAGCTGCAAGATCCCGATCCCCAGGATCGGATAGAGCAGCAGGGGCAGGACGAAGACCGTGAACAGCGTCCGGCGGTCGCGGAGCTGGTCGCGGGCCTCGCGCCGGAAGATCGTCCAGACGTTCCGCCAGTTGAGGTTCCAGCCCATCAGTCGAGGCCCCTCGCCGGCCCGACGGCCAGGCTCTCGCGGACGGCCTCGGCCCGCTCGACCAGGTGGAAGAACAGCTCCTCCAGGTCGGGCTGGCCGAACCGTTCGAGCAGCTCGCCCGGCTCCCCCTCGGCCTGGACCCGCCCCTTGTGGATGATGGCGACCCTCGAACAGAGCTTCTCGACCTCGTGCATCGAGTGCGTCGAGAAGAGGATGGTCTTCCCCTGGTCGCGCAGCTCGGCGATCTTCTGGAGGACCGCTCGGGCGACCAGGACGTCGAGGCCGGAGGTCGGCTCGTCGAAGATCAGGACGGGCGGGTCGTGGACGATCGTCCGGGCGATCGAGACCTTCTGCTTCATCCCGGTCGACATCTTCGAGCCGAGGACGTCGCGGAAGTCGTTCATCTGGAGCCAGTCGAAGATGGCCTCCATCCGCTCGCGGAGCCGGCCCTCGGGCAACTGGTAGAGCCGGCCGAAGTATTCGACCAGCTCCCAGGCGGTCATCCGGTCGTAGATCCCGGTGCTGGCCGACATGTAGCCGATGCTCGCCCGGACGGCCTCGGGCTGCGTCGCCACGTCGAACCCGGCGACCACGGCCCGGCCGCCCGTGGGCCGGAGCACCGTGCTCAGGATGCGCAGGGTCGTCGTCTTGCCCGCCCCGTTGGGGCCGAGCAGGCCGAAGATCGAGCCCGGATGGCAGTCGAAGCCGACGTCGACCACCGCCGGGACCCGGCCTCGCCGGTAGTCCCGGAACGACTTCGAGAGGTGTTCGACATGGATCACGAGACGACTCGGAGCGAGAGAGGAATGGACGGGCCCCGTCGAAGGCCGGCACCGGACTCGGCCCGATCAATCATGGGTCGCCGATCGGCCGCGTGCAACCCCCGCCCCTCGGATTCGCCGGGGGCGGACGGTCCGGCTCCAACGTCGTCGGGATGTCGGGTAGGATGAGGGAAAGTCCGACCCACAACCGCCAAGGGAGCCCTGAACATGGCCACCGTCACGACGCCCGAGTCGTCCGTCGAGCCAGCTTCCGGCATTCGCGACGATCTCGTGTACGAGGTCATCAACGGCAAACCCTTGGAGCGACCTCAGATGGGCAGCTATCCGGTCGAGGTTGCCTCGATCCTCCTCGAATATCTCGGCCCCTTCCTTCGGCAGGCAGGACTGGGTCGGGCCGTCGTGGAGATGCTCTTTCGGATCGATGAAAAGACACAATACCGTCCCGATCTTGCTTACGTCTCCCACGAGAAATGGCCGCTTTCTCGACGAGCTCCCGGCCGCCGGCCCTGAGACATCATCCCGGACCTGGCCGTCGAGGTGATCAGCAAGAATGACACCGCGTGGGAAGTGCTGGAGAAGGTCCGTGCCTATCTCGAAGCCGGTGCCCGCGCCGTCTGGATGGTCTATCCGAACCTCGAATTGGTCCACGTCTACGAGTCGTTCACGAGCGTCCGTGTTCACACCCGTCAGGATGACCTGGAAGGCGGCGAGGTCATCTCCGGATTCCGGCTCCCCCTCGACCTGCTCTTCCAGGGGGAGAAGGCCGAGGAAGACCTCGACGACCCCGCCGATTAACCGACCAGCGCCAGGCCGGCCGCCTCGGGCTCGGCGTCGATGTACTCGTAGAAGACGTTCCGCTGTCGGGGGATGTAGCCGGACTCGCGGATGGCCCGCTTGATCTGTTCGAGGGTCAGGTAGTAGACCGTCCCGGCCTGGGCGACGACGTTCTCCTCGATCATCAGGCTGCCCATGTCGTTGGCGCCGAAGTAGAGTGCGAGCTGGCCGATCTTCGGCCCTTGCGTGACCCACGACGACTGGATGTTGGGCACGTTGTCGAGGTAGAGCCGCGAGACGGCCTGGGTCCGCAGGTACTCGAAGGCCCCGGCGGGCGGGACGTCGGCCATCTCGGTGTGGTCGGGCTGGAAGGTCCAGGAGATGAAGGCGGTCAGGCCGCCGGTCTCGTCCTGGAGCTGCCGGACCCGCTCCATGTGCTCGATCCGCTCCTCCAGCGTCTCGACGTGGCCGTACATCATCGTGGCCGTCGAGACCCCGCCCAGCTCGTGCCAGGCCCGGTGGACGTCGAGCCAGCCGTCGGTCAGGACCTTGCCCCGGGTGATCTCCTTGCGGACCCGGTCGACCAGGATCTCGCCGCCGCCTCCGGGAAGGCTCCCCAGGCCGGCCTCTTTCAACCGCGAGAGCACCTCCTTGAGCGACATCTTGAACTTCTTGCCGAAGAAATAGATCTCCGGCGGGCTGAAGCCGTGGATGTTGACCCGCGGGTAATGGGCCTTGATGTCGCGGAGGAGGTCGAGATACCAGTCGAACGGCAGCTCGGGATGGAGCCCGCCCTGCATCAGGATCTGGTCGCCGCCCAGCTCGACGGTCTCGCGGATCTTGTCGAGCAGGACCGGGCGGTCGAGGACGTAAGCCTCGGCGTCGCCGACCTTCCGGTAGAAGGCGCAGAAGTCGCAGACCGCGGCGCAGACGTTCGTGTAATTGATGTTCCGGTCGATGTTGTACGTCCGGTACGGCTCGGGATGGAGCCGCTTGCAGACGGCGTCGGCGGCGCGGCCCAGCGCGAGGAGGTCGGCGGAGCGGAGCAGCTCGACGCCTTCACCGGCGGTCAGCCGCGTCCCTTCAACGGCGCGGCGCAAGATCGCGTCGACGGTGGAAGACAAGGTCTACTCCTTCGGGTGCCAGGCCCAGGTCGGCGGCCATCCGGGCGAACAGGCGGAGGCCGGCGATCTCCGGCCCGCCCAGGTCGTAAGATAACACGCGGGTGAGGTATTCGTAACATGCCTCGCGATCGAGCCCGAGCCTCGGCCCGTGCGTGCTCGCCAGGTCGTCGGCATGGGCCAGGCCGTCGGCCCGACACCGGGCCAGGATCTCGGGCAGATCGCCCAGGTCCACCCCCGGCCGGGCCACCCAGAGCGCGAAGACGAAGGGCAGGCCGGTCAGGTTGTTCCACGCCTCGGCCAGGTCGACGACCTCGTGAAAGGGCGCGTCGGGGACCTTCATCGCCCGGTCGCCGATCACGAGGACCGCGTCGGCCGTGCTCTCCAGAGCCGAGACGCCCATCGGCAGACTCTCGATCCGCGACGGTCGGAGCCCATACCTCGCGTCCAGCCAGACCCTCGTCAGCGCCTGGCTCGTCCGCGACCCTTCGTCGAGCGCCAGCCGGTCGATCTTCTCCAGCGGGACCCGGCTGAACAGCTTGACGCTCCTCACGGCCCCCCGCGCGGCGATCGCGAAGCCCGGCAGGATCTCGTAGCCCGAGGCCGCGCCCCGGAGGTACTCGACCGAGGGGATCAACGCCACGTCGACGTCGCCCGACGCCAGGCTGCTCGCCAGGCGGCTCGGCAGGTCCATCGACAGCTCGACCCGGCCCGCATGCCCTTCTAGCCGGTAGTAGAGCGGCTTGGCGTTGAGGTAGCTGACCGCGCCGACGCGAATCGCTGGCGACATGGGCGCCCCACGTCCGGGACCATTCCGGCTCGGGCCGGTCGAAGTTTCAGAAGCCATTGAAATTATAGTCGGATTCGTCCGAGACTCAACGCCAACGTCGCGAAAGCCGAAGGAAGCGGCGACCTCACCCGATCCTTGACCGGCCCACCGGG
>JAJYDH010000014.1 GCA_021777685.1 Planctomycetota bacterium
CCAGCACATGCCGGATCATCTCGGGGGTCGGATGCGGCTTCAGCACGATGATCATCGATGTCCTCGGGAACCCCGTCCGTCCGGCCGGTGGAACTGGCCAGGCCGCCATCGGATCGATGGCACGTCTGCCGACCACTTCCAGGAGAGTGAATCCAAGATTGTAACGAGAGGCCCCGGAGCGGGGAAGGCAAATCCTTGCTCGACCGGGATTTCGTCCGAAAATCGATCCGGGATCGGGAAATGGGCCTGGCAGGTCGCGGGATCGCGCTTGATCATCAGGGGCCACGGCAAGGGCGAAAAGGGCTACTCGTCGAGATGAGCCCCGAACATGCCGAGGAAGTCGGGCTCAAGAACCTCGACCGGATGAAGGACTCCACCCCGAGAGCCTCGATCCGCGCCAAGGCGCTCGTCACCCGGCGGATTCGCCCGTTCGCGATCGGCGGCAGGCCGATCCACCACGTCGGGATGCCCTGGCACTGGGGCTACAAGGGGGTCGTGACCGGCGACGTGGTCAACGACCTGGCGTCGCTGGTGAGCGACCCCAACGTCACGATCCACGAGGCCAAGGTCTTCGTCTGTCGGATCGAGAAGGGGTAGGGCACCGGGTCGGGACGAGGCCACGTTCGGACCGCGCGGCGGCGATCGGACGACGGTGGGCTGTCCGCGTCGGCCGATCGAAAAAATTGGACGGGTGAGATCAGGGGCGGGCGGCCTGGGCTCGGCGGAGCCGGTCGCACTGGAGCGCGGCGAGGAATTCGAGCGTCGGCACCAGGTACGAGGCCATCGACGGCTGGCCGATCGCCCAGGCCGATGCGTCTTCCCTGGCCTCGTAGACCGTCCGGCCCTGGCGAGACACGCGGGAGACCACGCCCCGGTCGACCAGGAAAAGGAGGAGAGCGACGCGGCGGGCGAGCGGGGCTTTCGACCAGTAGGGAGAGGCGGACAGGTCGTTCTCGAGGTGCAGGCCGGTATAGCGGAGCGCTTCGGCGATCAGGGCTTCCAGGTGCTCGTCGTTGCGGTGGCGGCGGAAGTGGGAGAGGCTGCCCGACCAGAGGCGAGACAGCTCGCGGACAGATGATGCGAACACGGGTGAATTGGGCCCTTCGGGTCAGTTCGAGGTCCCACGCGCACGATTCGGGGATCTCGCTCACCCATGATACGCCGGCCGGCAAGGGTCGGGCCAGCGAAATCCCGATGACGATCCGGATCGACCGGCCGGACGATTCGCTTTGACAGGGATCGCGCGTTTCATTATGGTGCGATTGAATATCTGTTGCGCCGGCCCGGCCCCGTTCGAGGTTCTGCCCCAACCGCCCGCGAGATCCGAGCGCTCGAACGGTCCTCTCCCACGGATGCGATCTCCCTCATGTTTCAATCGCTCGCCAGGCTGGTCAACACCCGGGGATGGATCATCATCGCGGGCTGGCTGGCCGTCGTGGCCGGACTCCTGCTCGTCGCCCCCAGGTGGGATTCGGTGAGCAAGGACGACGACGTCAACTTCTTCCCCGCCGGCTTCCCCAGCGTGATCGGCCAGACCCTCCTGAAGCGGGGGTTCCCCCGGGACGTGGCCAGCTCGCAGGCGGTCCTGGTGGCTGAGCGTCACGACGGCAAGCTCACCCGGGCCGACCTCGATTACATCGTGACCCTCTCCAGTCGGCTGACCCGGCTCAAGCTCGAAGAGCCCACGCTCGGGATCAAGCAGGTGATCGACTACCGGACGCCGGTGATGGGCCCCCGGCTGGTCGGCGACGCCCTCGACGGGGCCGGCCAGGCGTCGCTGGTCCTGGTCTCCTTGAACGGGACCTATATCGCCAAGCAGACGAGGCAGGCGATGGACCGGCTCCAGGAGATCCTGGCCGCCTTCGAGAAGCCGCCCGCCGGCCTGAACGTGGAGATGACCGGCTCGGCGGCCGTCGGCCACGACATGAACCGGGCGGCCGAGTCGAGCGTCTCGAAGACGACCTGGGCGACGATCGCGCTGGTGGTCATCATCCTGCTGATCGTCTACCGATCCCCCTTGCTGGCGTTCCTGCCCCTGGTGACGATCGCGATCTCGGTCGAGGTCTCGCTGCTGGCGATCGCGTCGCTGACGAAGGTCCCGGGCCTGCATTTCCAGGTGATCAACATCACCAAGATCTTCGTGATCGTCGTCCTCTTCGGCGCGGGGACGGATTATTGCCTGTTCCTGATCGCCCGGTATCGCGAGGAGCTGGCCCGAGGCCGCTCCGGCCCCGATGCGCTCCGAGAGGCCATCGTCCAGGTCGGCGGGGCGCTCTGCGCCAGCGCGGGGACGGTGATCGTCGGCCTGGGCATGCTCTGCTTCTCCAGCTTCGCCAAGATCCGATACACCGGCCCGGCCATCGCCCTGAGCCTGGTGATCGGCCTGCTGGCCTCCCTGACGCTGGCCCCGGTCCTGCTCCACTGGCTCCGGGGGACCGTGTTCTTCCCCTTCACCCCGCCGCACCACGAGAAGGGGGCCGACCCCGAGCAGGAGGGGCTCGAACAGGTCCCGCTCTCGGCGTTCTGGGGGAAGATCGCCACGGTCGTCATCCGCCGCCCCGGGCTGATCCTGATGGTGAGCCTGGCGGCCCTGACCCCGTTCGCGATCCTGGGGTCGCGCACGACTTCGAATTACAGCCAGCTCACCGACCTCAGCCCCGACCAGCCCAGCATCATCGGCTCGAAGATCGTCCGCCAGTACTTCGCCGCCGGCGAACTCGGGCCCACGACCGTCCTGGTCGAGCATCCCGGGATCGATTTCCGGTCCGAGCCCGGCCGGGCCGCGATCGAGGCCCTCTGCAAGACGCTCGCCGCGTCGAAGAACGTGGCCGAGGTCCGCTCGATCTCCCGCCCGCTCGGCCGGCCCCCGGAGGGCTTCCTGAGGCGGAGCGCGGAGATCGTCCAGCGACCGTTCGTCGACCCCCGCTACGTCTCCACGGCGCCCCAGGACCCGGCCGATCTCAACCACATCACCAAGGTTGACCTCATCTTCCGATCCGACCCGTTCTCCGAGGGTAGCCTGAGGGCGCTCGAAGAGGTCAGGTCGATCTTCAGGCAGGCTGCCCGGCCGGGCGGCCCTCTGGCCGGGCTGGCCTCGAACTCCCTCGGCATGGCCGGCTCGACGTCGATGGTCGCCGACCTCAAGACCGTCATCACCCGGGACGAGCACCGGATGTACTGGATGGTGACGCTGGGTGTCTACGCCATCCTGGTCCTGCTCCTCCGCCGGCCCTTCGTCTGCCTCTACCTGATCGCGACGGTGGTGATCGGCTACCTGGCCTCGGTCGGGATCACCGAGCTGGTCTTCCGGGCCATCCACGACGGCCCCGACCCCTGGGGCGGGCTCGACTGGAAGGTCAGCTTCTTCCTCTTCGTCATCCTGGTCGCCGTGGGCGAGGACTACAACATCTTCCTCATGGCGCGGGTATTGGAGGAGGAGAGGAAGCACGGGCCGATCGAGGGGACTCGCCAGGCGGTCATGCACACGGGCGGGATCATCAGCTCGTGCGGCCTGATCATGGCCGGGACCCTCGGCTCGATGATCAGCGGCAACCTTACGGCGCTCAAGGAGTTGGGCTTCGCGCTGGCGCTGGGCGTGGTCCTCGACACGTTCATCGTCCGGCCGGTCATGGTCCCGGCCTTCGTGATCCTGGTCCATCGCTGGCGAGGGGCGCTCGACATCTCGGAGGAGCCGATCATCCACGACCCGGCCGAGGTGAGCACGTCCTCGACCTCGTGAGGTCCCCGGCCCTCGACCGGCCGGATCGGAGGGTTGAACCATGCTCCGCTTCGCGTCCTCGCTCGGGTGCATCCTCCTCCTCGCGGTCGCCTGGCCCTCGCCCGCCCGGGGACAGGTCGTCGACCGGGGGAAGGTCGAGTCAGAGGCGGCCGGACAGGCCACCGAGGCCGACCGCCTCTTCAAGCGCGGCGAGTGGGAGCCCGCCCTGGCCCTCTACGAGGCCGAACGCGCCTCGCGCTCCGCGCTCGGCGACGTCCGCTATGAAGCGTATGCCCTCCGGGCCATCGGCATCTGCAAGGCCGAGCTGGGCGACGACGAAGGGGCGATCGAGGCGCTGTTGAAGGCCCGCGTCCTCGACCTCAAGCGCGAGGATAAGGGTTACGCCGGCTACGACCTCTTCCTGATCGCCCAGGCGGAGCTGAGGCTTGACCGGCCGCTCGACGCCATCCGGACCCTCGAAACCGCCTTGCCGTTGCTGTCGCAGGCCGTCGATCGCGACCACGAGGCCGACGCCCGGCTCGTGCTGTCGAAGGTCCTCGTCACGCTCGGCCGATCCGGCGAGGCCAGGGTCCATGTCGCCCGCGCCATCGCCCTGGCCGAGGAGCTGAACGACGCCTGGCGGATCGCCGACGGCTGGGCCTCGTCGGGCCAGGTCGAGGGGACGCTCGGGAACTACTCGCTGGCCCTGGAGCGGACCTCCGACGCGCAGGAGTTGTTCGAGGAACAGGGCCGGGCGGCCGACGCGGCGTGGATGGAGACCGTCGCGGCCTCGACGCTCCTGATGATGGGCCGGCCCGAGCCGGCGCTCGCCCGCTATCGCGAAGCCGCCCGGCTCCACGAACACCTCGAAGATGGCGGTTCGCTCGCCGAGGACCTGACTGCGATCGCCGGCGTCCTCCTGGCGTCGGAAAAGCTCGACGAGGCCCTGGCCGCCGCCCGCAAGGCGGTGGAGAAGGCGCAGGAGGTCGACGACCGCCCCCGGGAAGTCGAGGCCCGGGTCCGGCTGGCCCAGGTCCAGGGGAGCCAGGCCGACTGGCCGGCCGCCGCCGAGACGCTGGACGAGGCCGTCGGGCTGATCCGCCAGGTCGCCCGCGACGACCCGGCCGAGCAGGTCCGCCTCCTGATCACCGCCGCTCACGCCGACCGGCTGGCCGGGAAGCGGCCTCGCGCGAAGCAACGGCTCGATGCGGCCCGCCGGATCGCCGACGATTCGGGCGTCGAGAAGCTCAAGGGACTCGTCGCCGAGGCTCGCGGGCGGTTCGACGAGGGTGAAAAATCGCCCGACCCTCCCTCGCCCCCTCGCTGACCTTCGAAAGCGAATCGGGCGGGGGAAGATCCCCCGCCCGACCCGTCTCTGCTCGTCGTCGTCGGAAACTCAGGACTTCGGCTTGCCGGCGGCGGGGGCCGAGCCGGCGACGGCGCCGGCCAGGGCGGCCTCGCCCGTCACCGAGGGCTCGAAGACCAGGGCCTTGTCCGCTCCCAGGCCGTCGACGCGGACGTTGACGGTGTTGCAGCCCTTGTACTTGCCGCTCAGGATGTCCTCCGAGAGCGGGTCCTCGATCAGGTTCTCGATCGAGCGGCGGAGCGGCCGGGCCCCGTACTCGGGGTTGAAGCCCTTGTCGATCAGGAATTCCTCGGCCTCGTTCGTCAGGACCAGCTCCAGCCCTCGGTCGCGGAGCCGGGCGCGGACCTTCGCCAGCTCGATGTCGATGATGACCCGCAGGTTCTCGCGGTTCAGGCTGTGGAAGACGATGATGTCGTCCAGGCGGTTGAGGAACTCGGGCCGGAAATACTTCTCGATCGAGCCCTTGAAGTCTTCCTTCATCTTCTCATACGACTTCGCATCGTCCTTGCTCCCGGGGAAGCCGAACGTGTTGGTCATGCCGGTCTCGGCCCCGGCATTGGTCGTCATGATGATGATGGTGTTCTTGAAGTCGACGTTGCGGCCGAAGCTGTCGGTCAGCCGGCCCTCTTCCATGATCTGGAGGAGCATGTTGTAGACGTCGGGGTGGGCCTTCTCGATCTCGTCGAGGAGGACCACCGCATAGGGACGCCGGCGGATCTTCTCGGTCAGCTGGCCGCCCTCCTCGTAGCCGACGTAGCCCGGCGGGGCCCCGATCAGCCGCGAGACGTTGTGCTTCTCCATGTACTCGGACATGTCGATCTGGATCAGGGCCTCGGCGTTGCCGAACATGAATTCGGCGAGGCTCTTGGCCAGGAGCGTCTTCCCGACCCCGGTGGGGCCGGCGAAGATGAACGACCCGATCGGCTTCTTGGGGTCCTTCAGGCCGGCCCGGCTCCGGCGGACGGCCTGGCTGATCCGCTTGATCGCCTCGGACTGCGAGATCACCTTCTTCTGGAGCTCGCCCTCCATCGCGATCAGGCGGGCGGTCTCCTCGGCCTCCAGGCGGGTGAGCGGGACGCCGGTCATCTTGGAGACGACCTCGGCGACGACCTCCTCGTCGACCGTGCCGTCGACCTCCTTCGACCGCTCGCGCCACTCGCGGTTGATGGTCTCTTTCTTCTTCTTGAGCTTGTCGGCCTGGTCGCGGAGGGCGGCGGCCCGCTCGAAGTCCTGATTCGCGACGGCCTCTTCCTTGTCCTGGTTGAGGCGTTCGATCTGGTCGTCGAGCTCCTTGAGGTCGGGCGGCCGGGTCATCGCCTTGAGGCGGACGCGGGCGCCGGCCTCGTCGATGACGTCGATCGCCTTGTCGGGCAGGCACCGGCCGGTGATGTACCGGTCGGACAGCTCGATGGCGGCCTCGAGCGCCTCGTCGGTGATCTGGACGCGGTGGTGCGACTCGTAGCGGTCGCGGAGGCCTCGGAGGATCTCCAGGGCCTCGGCCTTGCTCGGCGGCTCGACGACGATCGTCTGGAACCGCCGCTCGAGCGCCCCGTCCTTCTCGATGTACTTGCGGTACTCGTCGAGGGTGGTCGCGCCGATGCACTGGACCTCGCCCCGGGCGAGCGCCGGCTTGAGGACGTTGGAGGCGTCGATCGCCCCTTCGGCCCCGCCGGCGCCGACGAGGGTGTGCAGCTCGTCGATGAAGAGGATGGTGTTCTTGGCCCGTCGGACCTCGTTCATGACGGCCTTGATCCGCTCCTCGAACTGGCCGCGGTACTTCGTGCCGGCGACCATCATCGCCAGGTCGAGCACGACGATCCGGCGGTCGCGGAGCAACTCGGGGACGTTCCCCTCGATGATCATCTGGGCCAGGCCCTCGACGATCGCCGTCTTGCCCACGCCGGCCTCTCCGAGGAGGACCGGGTTGTTCTTCTGGCGGCGCGAGAGGATCTGGACGACCCGCTCGATTTCATTTTGGCGGCCGATGACCGGGTCCAGCTTGCTTTGCCGGGCCAGGTCGGTCAGGTCTCGGCCGAACGAGTCCAAGGCGGGGGTCTTGGACTTTCCACCCTTCGCGGCGGCGCGCTCTCCCCCCTCGCCGCCGCCGCCAGCGTCCATCCCGTGACCGAGCAAGTTGAGCACCTCCTCGCGCACTTCTTCCAGCTTCAGATTGAGGTTCATCAACACCTGGGCGGCCACGCCCTCCTGCTCTCGCAGGAGGCCCAGCAGGAGGTGTTCAGTCCCCACGTAGTTGTGGTTGAGGTTGCGGGCTTCCTCGATGGCGTACTCGATCACCTTCTTGGCCCGGGGGGTCTGGGGCAGCTTCCCCATCGTGACCATGTCCGGGCCCGACTGGACGATCTTCTCGACCTCGACCCGGATCTTCCGGAGGTCGACGTCGAGGTTCTTGAGCACGTTCGCGGCGACGCCGCTGCCCTCCTTGACGAGGCCAAGCAAGACGTGTTCGGTGCCGACGTACTCGTGGTTGAAGCGCTGCGCCTCTTGGTTGGCCAGTTGCATCACCTTGCGGGCACGGTCGGTGAAGCGCTCATACATGCGGTCGACTCCGACGGGGCGACCGGGGCCATCCCCGGCCTGTGACTCTACGGAACGTCTCGCCCTGGAAGCATCTTGCGACACGCCGCGCTCGACGCGTCACGCCTCCCCACGAGGCCCATCGGGTGCTCGGCCGCTGTCCTGATCGGACCGGACGGCCGGGCTCGTCGGGCCCCGAGGCGGGCGAGTCTCGGGCAATCCTCGCCGAAGTTTCATCCGATCTCTATTGTAAAGCCGGGAACGAGTCCGCCAAGTCCCCGGGCCGATCCCGCGCCCCGGTGGGTGCGAATTCGCCACGAGACCTCTTCGGAAGGTCAGGCCCCGTCCCGGACGGCTCGATGGGCGCCTGTCTTGACGAGGTGGATTCTAAACCGTTCGGCCCGTCGAAATCAAGCGCCCGAGCCTCCCGCCCCGTCCGACAACCGTCCGAAGCCCGCCTCGGCCAGCGCCTGGCGATAGTCCTCGGGGGTGTTCAGGTTCCTGAGCGTGCCCAGGTCCGGGTCGACGGGGCTCAGCATCTCCGGCCCGACGCGGAGCGAAGCTAGCGCTTCGAGGAGGAAGATCGGCCGGAGCCGGTCCTCCGCGAGCAGGGCCTCGGCCGCCGGCAGGACCGTCCGTCGTCGGTAGAGGCCGGCGAGCGGGTGGAGGTAGCCGCCAACGTCCGGGACGGCCAGGTCATTCTCGCCGATCAGCTCGACCAGCCTCGACACCCAGGCCGGGCGGAGGAACGGGACATCGGTGGCCGTCGCGTAGGCCAGCTCGACCCGGTCGGGCAGGGCGGCCAGTCCGGCGGCGAGCCCCTGGAGCGGCCCTCGGTCGGACACGAGATCGCGGACGATCCCGACACCTTCGGGCAGGCCCGGCACGTCCTGCCCGGGGGCCGCGACGACCACGATCGGCCCGACGACCTCGCCGAGGAGCCGGACGACCCGCTGCAACATCAACTCGGGGCCGAACGGCAGCCAGGCCTTCGGCCGGCCCATCCTCCGGCTCTGCCCGCCGCAGAGGACCACGGCACCCAGCATGCTCATTCCAACCCCCCCTCGATCAGGAGCCAGAGCCTGACGAGTTCCCGGCGGCTCTCCGGTTCGGCCAGGATCTCCCGGAAGGCGACGACGGCCGGCCGATCCCATCGCGATTCGGGGATCGCGAAGTCGTACCGCTCCGCGCAGATCGGGATGAATTTCAGGTCATACGACGCGACGACCGTGTTGATCGCGATCCCCCAGTCGGCCCGGCCCTGGGCGATCGCCGCGGCGACCGCGTTGTGCGACCGGGGCTCGACGGCGTGGCCCGGCGGCCGGCGACCCCGGAGCAACTCGTCGATCAGGACCCTCGTGCCGCTCCCCCGGTTCCGGTTGACCATCCGGCAATCGGGGTCGATCAGGGCGAGCTCGATCGCCTCGCCGGGGCGAAGTCCCTCGAACCGACGGTCTCCCGGCCGGTAGACGAAGCCCTGCATCCGCCCGTAACCCGGCACGAGGCCGACCCCTCGCGGCAGGAACGGCCGATTGTACTCCCCGGTCTCGGCGTCGAGCAGGTGGACGCCCGCGACGTCGCATTCCCCCCGCCCGGCGGCCAGCAGGCCCCCTTGCGAGCCGACCCAGATCGACTTGACCGAGAAACCTCGCCCCTGGACCCGGCCCAGGAGCCATTCGAGCCCCGAGCAGTGCGAACCGATGACGACCAGGTCGGCCGGCTCGATGCCCCGGCCGAGCGGGACGACCTCGACCCGCTCGCCCGCTTCGAGGAATTCACGATCCCGGGGGATGACCACGAAACCGTCGGCGCGGGCGAACGTCGTCACCGAGCCCGACCCCTTGCCCATCGGGTAGGCGGTCGGCCCTTCGGGGCCTTCGACCAGGTTGACGAGCAGGTATTCGGTCCGGCCGACCTCGCTGTTGAACCGCGAGGGCATGAGGGCCGGGAGCGAGTCGCGGCCCTCGGCGCGGAGCCCGGCCATCCGCCGGATCACCGGGGCGACGAACTCGTGGAAGGTGAAGATGGCCGACGTGGGAAAGCCCGGCAGGACGACCACGGGAGTCGTCCCGACCGCGCCCAGGCAGATCGGCTTGCCCGGCTTGAGCGCGACGCCGTGCACCACGATCCCGGGCGACCGCCGGGCCAGGACCCGATACGAGAGGTCCCCCATCCCCTTGCTCGTCCCGCCGCTGAAGATCATCAGGTCGCAGGCCAGTCCCGCCTCGAAGGCCCGTTCCAGATCCGCTTCGACGTCGCCGACGATCCCCAGGCGGACCGGCTCGCCGCCCAGCTCGCGGACGGCGTCGGCGAGCATCGTCGCGTTGCTGTCGAAGACCGAGGCCGGCGGGAGCGGCCGGCCGGGCTCGATGATCTCGTCGCCCGTCGAGATGATCGCGACCCGGGGACGCCGGACGACCTTCGCCTCGGATGACCCGATCGCGGCCAGGACGCCCGTCTCGCGCGAGGTCAGTTGGGTCCCTCCGCGAATGACCAGCTCTCCGGCCGCCATGTCGGTCCCGGCGAAGCTGACGTTCGATCCGGGCGCGACCGGCCTCTGGACCTGGAGGCGATCGTCGACGACGCGGGCATGCTCGACCATGACCACCGCGTCGGCCCCCCGAGGGAGCATCGCGCCGGTGGCGATCGGCGTCGCCGTCCCGGGTCCGACGACGATCCTGGGCTCGAAGCCGGTCGAGACGTCCTCCGGGTTGAACCGGAACAGTCGGGGCGACTCCTCGGAGGCGCCGTAAGTCTCCTCGGCGCGGATCGCATAGCCGTCGACATTCGAGCGGTCGAAGGCGGGGACGTCGACGCCCGCCTTCACATCTTCCGCGAGCACCCGGCCGAGCAAGCTAGCCAGCGGCACGACCTCGGAAGTCAGGACGTCCGGGCGGATCGCCGCCCACCAGCGGCGCTCGGCGGTGTCTCGGTCGACCACCTCCAGGAATTGCTCTTGCTCGCGGGGCATGGCGGGTCATCCGTCCTGATCGTAGTGCCAGACCGTGACGCTCGCCCCCTCGGGGTGGCCTTCGAGGTCCGCCGGGATGACCACGAAGCCGTCCGCCCGGGTGGTGCTGGAGAGGATCGACGCCCCGCTGATCGCGAGCGGCTCGACCCGCCCGTCGACGACCGAGACCCGCGCATAATCGACCCGGCCGACGACCGACGCCAGCTTCCGGGCCAGGGGCAGGACCCTCGGCCGGTAGGGCCAGCCGGGCGGCCGGCCGCCGAGCCGCCGGACGATCGGCCCGGCGAAGAAGTCGTAGGCGCACAGGCAACTGACGGGGTTTCCCGGCAGGAGCACGACCGGGATCGGCCCGAGGAAGCCGAGCCCCGCCGGGCTCGCCGGCCGGATCGCGACGCCGTGGACGGCCAGCTCGCCCAGCTCGGCGATGAGGCCCGGGGCGTGGTCCTCCGGGCCCGTCGAGCTCCCTCCGGAGATCAGCAGGACATCGGCCGATCTCGCCGCGTCCACGATCGCCGAGCGGATCGCCTCGCGGTCGTCGGGCAGGGGTCCGATGACGGCGGGAATCCCGCCGTCGCGGCAGGCCAGGGCCGCCAGCATCGGCGAGTTCGCGTCGGCGATCCGGCTCCCGTCCGGCCGGATCCCGGCCGGCTGCAATTCGTCTCCGGTCACGATGATCGCGACGACCGGCCGACGCACGACCTCGACCCGATCCAGGCCGATCGAGCTGAGGAGGCCGAGGTCCTGCGGCCGGAGGACTCGCCCCGCCGACAGGACGACCGCCCCCCGGGCGATGTCCTCCCCCTCGCGGCCGACGTGGCGTCCGGGAGGCGTGGGCTCGGAGACGCGGACGATCCTGCCGTCGACCTCGGTTGCCTCGACCCGGACGACCGTATCAGCCCCGGCGGGCAGCGGCGCCCCGGTCGCGATCTCGGCGGCCTCGCCGGGGCCGACCCGGATCGTGGAGACGGCGCCGGGGCGGACCCGGCCGACGATGGTGAAAGGGATCGGGCTGTAAGAGTCGGCCCCGAGAGTCTCCTCGCCCCGGACCGCGTAGCCGTCCATCGCCGCGCGGTCGAAGGCCGGGACGGGAGCCTCCGCGACCACCTCCGAGGCCATAACTCGCCCGGCCGCCGAGCGAGGATCGATCGACTCCAAGCTAAGCCGGCCGACCCGTCGATCGATGAGCGCCAGAACGGCCTCGACGGACGTCCTCGACCGGAAGCCGCGCATCCGGGGGTCGTGGAACGGCCGCGCGGGTTCCATCGGTCAGCCCTCGGCGAACCGGGCGGTCAGGTCCTGGAACGCCTCGACCCGGGCGGCCGGGACGTTCGGGAAATCCTCCCAGAGAAACGCCTTGAACGCAGCGTCGCCGGCCCTGTCGAAGAACTGGAACGAGTGGGTCACGAAGTCGGAGTCGTGGCCGATCTTGCGGACCGAGTAGATCGTCCCGATCTCGGCGTGGAGGATGTGCATGTCCAGGGTGTCGGTCTGGACGTTGAAGAACGGGCCTGTCTCGCTGAATCCGCCGAATTCCCCGACCGACTCGATCACCGCCGCCCGGCTCCGGACGAAGACGCGCATCACCCCGAGTCCCGGCAGGGCGTCCATCAGCTCGCGGAAGACGCCATCGCGGAGCCGGACGATCGGCCACTGGCCGACGAGGGCGTCGACGACCACCCGTTCCGGCACGGCGAACTTCCGGGCCGCCATCATCGTCATCCGCGAGGGGTCCTCGCGGAAATATCCTCGGATCGACTCGGCGGGATCGGCCGGGGCGTCGGGGTGGACTTCGGTGTTCATCGGCAGGATTCCTGGACGCTCGCGATCGGCGGGGCCCTCCGACGCATCCGATCATCGGCGGGCGACCGGCCAGGTTCCAGGATACCCGAAAACCGGACGGATCGGGAGACTCCGCGCCTTCAGTCCCTCCGGTCACCCCGCCCGGTCGTCTGCTCGGCCAGGACGTCGGCGAGGATCTGGTCGAGCCCCCGGGTCGGCTGGTAGCCGATCGTTCGGCGGATCTTGGCCAGGTCGGGGACGCGCCGGGACATGTCCTCGAAGCCGGCCGTGTAAGCCTGGCTGTAGGGGACGAGGCGGATCGGGCTCTTCGAGCCGGTCAGGGCCCGGACCCGCTCGGCGAGCTGGAGGATCGTCACCTCTTCGGCGTTGCCGATGTTGAAGACGTCCCCGCGAGCCTCGGGGGTTTTCATCAGCTTCACAAGCGCCCCGACGACGTCGGCGACGTGGGCGAAGCACCGGGTCTGGGTGCCGTCGCCGAAGACGGTGATCGGCTCGCCCGCCAGCCCCTGCTCGATGAACCGGGGGATCACCATCCCGTAGCGGCCGGTCTGGCGAGGGCCTACCGTGTTGAACAGCCGGGCGATCACCACCGGCAGCCTCGACTCGTTCCAGTGGGCCATCGCCAGGAACTCGTCGAGGGCCTTGGCGCAGGCGTAGGCCCAGCGGCGGGTGGTGGTCGGGCCGATCACGCAATCGTCCCCCTCCGCGAAGGGGATCTTCTCGCTCTTGCCGTAGACCTCGCTCGTCGACGTCAGCAGGACCGGCCGGCGATATCGGGCGCACGACCGGAGCACGGTGTCGGTCCCGCCGACGATGGTCTCGATCGTCTTGACCGGCTGGTCGACGACGAGCTTCACACCCACGGCGCTGGCCAGGTGGAAGACGGCATCCGACTCGGTCACGCACCGCTCGACGATGGCCGGGTCGGTGACGCTGGCGACCCGCAGCTCGAAGCCGGGCCGACCTTCCAGGTGCGCGATGTTCTCGAACCGGCCGGTGCTCAGGTCGTCGAGGACCAGCACGCGATGCCCCTCGGCCAGGAGCCGCTCCGACAGGTGGCTGCCGATGAATCCCGCCCCGCCCGTGACCAGATACGTCATGCCAAACCTCAATCCGCCCAGAAGAGCCAGCGGGGGAGCTGGAGGACCGAACCCTTGTGCGCACCGTCGGCGACCCGGACCTCGACCTGTCGCCGCTGATCCCACCGGGATTCGGGCGAGGGGGCGAGGTCTCGGACGACGACGCACTTCGTCCCCCGGGTGTAAGCCGCCTCGCCGGACACGTCGAAGGTCAGATAGTCGCTCCTCAAGGTGACTTCCTGGCCGCTCGCGAGCGGGGACGAGCGGGGCTTCGAATCGAAGACCCCGCGCAGGACCCAGAATCCCGCCGCCGCGGCGACGACCAGGAGCACAAGCCCGAGGAGGGAATACCGCCAGATGATCCGTCTCGTCACCGTCCCGCGTCCTCGATCGGCACGTTCCAGTACGCCTCGCTGAGGAATCGCGACCAGCTCGCGATCCGGACCGTGGAGTTGTCGTAGAACGGCTTCCACGCGGGGCGGATGGGCGTCTTGCGGAGCTTCATGTGGGCCTGTTCCGGCGTCCGGTTGGCCTTCTTGGCGTTGCAGGCGACGCAGGCGAGCACGCAGTTCTCCCAGGTGGTCGCCCCCCCTCGGGACCGGGGCAGGACATGGTCGATGGTCAGCTCCTCGGTCCCGGGCTGGCAGCCGCAGTACTGGCAGGTCGAGTGGTCCCGCTTGAAGACGTTCCGCCGGCTGAAGGTGACGGCGTTCGAGCGGGGCCGCTCGTGGTGGACCAGGGTCAGGACCTCGGGGACGCGCATCCGGAACGAGACGGTCCGGATGAACGGCTCGCCGTCCCTCGGCGTCAGCCTCGACCAGTCGGCCCAGGTGTAGAGACGGAAGTCTTCGGGGTCGACCACGTGGGCCGACTCGTTCCAGAGCATGGTCAACGAGCGGGCCACGGTCGCCACGTTGACGGGCATCCAGTGGCGGTTGAGCACCAGTGTCGGACGGTCGAGGACGCAGCCCACCATGCAGGTTCTCCCGAGGGAGCCAAGGGGACCGGGGGAATCGAACCCCGCCTGAGTCGTACTATTACACCACAACCGGGGCCCTCGCGTGAGCCTCGACCGGCCGAAACTCGGCGAAATGGCCCCGCCGAAACCAGGAGACCGGCAACGCCGCTCTTGTAGGGCGGGTGAGCGGAAGCGAAACCCGCCAGCTCCGGCGGTGTCGCCTCCGGTGGGTTTCGCTTCCGCTCACCCACCCTACAGGAGCAGGTCCTCGAAAGGGCCCGAGTCGGCCCCTCAATGACACCCGGTGACGCGCCCGGGTTCTCGCGGGTAGAGTATTGGCGACCGTCCGGGGCCCCTCTCCAGGCAGGAAGGAACGGGATGCGAGCGGAAATCATCGCGGTCGGCAGCGAACTGGTCAGCGGGCAGTCCCTCGACACCAACAGCCAGTGGCTGAGCCGGGCGCTAGGGGCGATGGGCATTCCTGTCCATTTCCACACCTCGCTCGGCGACGACCTGGCCGAGAACGTCCAGGTCTTCCGGATCGCGGCCGGGCGGGCCGATGTGGTCATCACCAGCGGCGGCCTCGGCCCGACCCAGGACGACCTGACCCGCGAGGCCCTGGCCGCCGTGGCCGGGGTGGGGCTGGTCGAGGACCCGGCGTCATTGGAGGCCATCCGCGCGATGTTCGCCCGCCGGAACCGCGTGATGTCCGAGCGGAACCGCGTCCAGGCCCTCTTCCCCGAGGGCGCCGAGCCCCTGCCCAACGCGATCGGCACGGCCCCGGGGATCGGCATGAAGGTCGGCGGCTGCCTGTTCTTCTGCCTGCCGGGCGTGCCGAACGAGATGAAGCGGATGTTCGACGAGCAGGTCGCGCCCCGGCTCCGAAGCTCGGGCCTGGCGACCCGATCGATCGTCCACCGGAAGATCAACATGTTCGGCAAGGGGGAATCCGAGATCGAGGCCGAGGCGCTCGACCTGACCGCCCGGGGCCGGGTCCCCGAGGTCGGCATCACCGCCTCCGAGGCCACCATCTCGTTCCGGATCGCGGCCGAGGCCGACACCGAAGACGAGGCCAACCGCCTCATCGAGCCCACCGTCGCCCTGATCCGCGAGCGGTTCGGCGACCTGATCGTCGGCGAGGGGGCCGAGGACGTGGTCGACGCCCTGGTCCGCGAGCTGAAGCGGACCGGCCGGTCGATCGCGACGGCCGAATCCTGCACCGGGGGGCTCGTCGCCCGCCTGATCACCTCGGTCCCCGGCGTCAGCCCTCACTATCCCGGCGGCCTCGTGACCTATTCCGCCGAGGCCAAGTCGAACCTTCTCGACGTCCCCGAGGCGCTCCTCAAGGCCCACACCGCCGTCAGCCCCGAGGTCGCCGCCGAGATGGCCCGCCGGGTCCGCGAGCGATTCCGGACCGACCTCGGCCTGTCCGTCACGGGGATCGCCGGCCCCGACACGGACAGCCCCGATCACCCCGTCGGCCTGGTCTACCTCGGCCTCTCCACCCCCGAGGAGACCCGGACCCGCAAGATCGAACTCGGCCCCGAGCAGCCCCGCGACGTCATCCAGCGGAGGGCCGCCAAGCAGGCCATCAACTGGGCCAGGCTGACGCTCAGGCACTTCGAGGATCGTCCCGGCTTCGATTGAGGCGAGAAAACCGGGTCCTGGACGCGAAAACGCTGATAATTCGAGTCATCGAAGAGCGAATATGTCCCGGCCGACCGATCGAGAACCAGGCCAACGGATCGTCCACGGTCCCGATTGGCTTCGAGTTGGAAAACGCGGTTGGTTCCTCGTAGGGTGGGCACCGCCCACCAACCTTTAGGGAAAAGCTGGTGGGCGGTGCCCACCCTACAAAAGCCGTCGTTGGCTTTGTGTTGGAAAACGCCAATCGCGATCGTCCGTCGTTGGCTTCGAGTTTCATCCGGGAGTCTTCACCATGAGCCGTCGCCAATCCTTCTTCGCCTATCTTGCCCTGATCGTCGGCGTCGTCTCACTGGCTTCGTCTTTTGCCCGGACGAGTCCCGGCCAGGGGACGACGATCCCCTCCGTTGCGGGTCGATATGCCGTGGCCGCCGCGGGCGGCACCTCGCCGGACGTCTTCGTCATCGATACGTTCACCGGGCAGACCTGGACCCGTTCGACCTCCGGCTCGGTCCACTGGCGCGACCTCGGCACACCCGCCGGGGGGAAGTAAGCTCGGCTCCGCCTCATCGCGATTGGGTTCCTCTTGACGCACCTCGGAGATGACACCTTGCTCCCCTCGTCGACCTGGCTCCTGGCCGCGATTCTCTGCCCCGCCTTGCCCCCGGCCGAGGAAGCCGACCCGATCGTCTACGTCAAGGCGGGTAAACTCTTCGACGGGACCGGAGATTCGACCGCGTCCGACCGGGTGATCGTGGTCGAGGAGGGGCGGATCAAGGCGGTGGGTTTGAATTCCGAGATCGCGATCCCGCCCGGGTCAAAGGTCGTCGACCTTTCCGGGGCGACGGTCCTCCCCGGCCTGATCGACGCCCACACCCATCTCGGTTCGAGGGCCGACCGCTACGACGAGGTCACGCGGTTCAAGGACACGCCGAACTACAACGCCTTCGCGGCGGTTTTGAACGCGAAGAAGACCCTGGAGGCCGGCTTCACGACCGTCCGCGACGTCGGTTCGAAGCCGTTCCTGGCGGTCGACCTCCGCGACCAGATCGACGAGGGATTCCTGATCGGCCCCCGGGTCGTGGCGAGCGGGCCGGGGATCTCGATGACGGGGGGCCACGGCGACATGAACCGGTACGCGCCGCAGGTCCGCGTGACCATGTTCCCCGAGCAGCGCGACTTCCGGATCGCCGACGGGGTCGACCAGGTCCGCCAGGTCGTCCGGGCGCAGATCAAGTACGGGGTCGACGTGATCAAGGTCCACGCCTCGGGCGGCGTGCTCTCCCGGGGCGACGCGCCGGGCGCGCCCCAGTACTCCGTCGAGGAGTTGCGGACCATCGTGCTGGAAGCCCACGCCCTCGGCCGGAAGGTCGCCGCTCACGCCCACGGCGCCCAGGGGATCAAGAACGCCGTGACCGCCGGCGTCGACTCGATCGAGCACGGCAGCCTGATCGACGACGAGGGCATCCGGATGATGGTCAACGCGGGGACCTGGCTCGTCTCGGACATCTACAACGACGACTACCTGCTCGGCAAGGCGATCGAATTCAAGCTGCCGCAGGAGTCGATCGACAAGGAGAAGGCCATCGGCCAGGCCCAGCGCGACAACTTCGCGAAGTGCGTCAAGGCCGGCGTCAGGATCGCCTTCGGCACCGACGCCGGCGTCTACCCCCACGGCGACAACGCCAGGCAGTTCGCCTACATGGTCAAGTACGGCCTGACCCCCGCCCGGGCCATCCGGTCGGCGACCTTCGACGCCGCCGAACTGCTGGGGCGGGCCGGGCAGGTCGGCAAGGTCGCCCCGGGCCACTTCGCCGACCTGATCGCCGTCAAGGGCGACCCCCTGGCCGACGTCCGTGCCCTGGAAAATGTTGGGTTCGTCATGAAAGGAGGGGCGATCGTCAAGGACGCCCTCACGCGCGATCGTCCGGCGCCGTGACCAGGAACGGCTCGACCTCGTCGACCTCGTCCTTGCCCGGCTTGCCCAGGTCCATGATCGCCCCCAGGCGACCGACCTTCGGCCAGGAGACGAGGACCGTCAGGACGACCACGATCGTCCCGATCCCGCCCCCGACCACCGAGGCGACCGGGCCGAAATAGTGGGCCGTCATCCCCGACTCGAACCCCCCCAGCTCGTTGGAACTGCCGATGAAGATCGAGTTCACCGCCGCGACCCGGCCCCGCATCGATTCTGGCGTGAGAACCTGGACGAGTGTGGATCTCACGACCACGCTGACCATGTCCAGGGAGCCGGTGACCGCCAGCAAGGCGAATGACAGGTAGGGGTTGCGCGAGAGGCCGAAGCCGATCGTCGCCGCGCCGAAGCCGGCCACGGCCCAGAGCAACGCCGGGCCGGCCCGGCGGAGCGGCGGCCGGTGGGCGAGCGTCAGGGCCGTCAACGCCGCCCCGATCGAGGGTGCCGCGCGGAGCCAGCCCAGCCCGACCGGGCCGATCTGGAGGATGTCCCGGGCGAAGACCGGCAGGAGGGCGACCGCCCCGCCCAGCAGGACGGCGAAGAGGTCCAGGGTGATCGCGGCCAGGATCAGCTCGGACCGCCGGACGAACTTCAGGCCGGCCAGCAAGGACCCCAGCGAGACCGGCTCGGCACTCCGCCCCACCTCGGTCGGCCTGAGCGAGCCGAACAGCTCGATGACCACCAGCGAGAACCCGAAGCCGATGATGTAAACCCAGGTCGCACCGCCGGTCAGGGCGATCACCAGCCCGCCCAGTGCCGGGCCGGCGACCGAGGCGACCTGCCAGCCGCTGCTGTTCCAGGTCACGGCGACCCCGACCAGGTGGTCGGGGACCAACTGCCGGAGGATCGCCCCTCGCGAGGGCCGGCTGATCGCCGAGGCGATCCCGGCGAGGGCCACGGCGGCGTAAATCAGGCCGACCGGCCCCCGGCGGTAGGACAGGACGGCCAGCCAGAGCGAGGCCAGGGCCATCAGGACCTGCGAGGCCACCATCAGGGTCTTCCGGCTGTAGCGGTCGGACACATGCCCGGCCGGCAGGGTCAGCAAGAGCAGTGGGGCGAACATCGTCAGGCCGACCAGCCCGAGCGCGGTGGTCGACCGGGTCCGCTCGTAAAGCTCCCAGCCGACGGCGATGACCTGCATCTCGGCCGCGGCCGAGGCCATGATCCCGCCCATCAGGTATCGGCGATAATGGACCAGCCGGAAGGGTGCGTAGGGGTCGTGTCGGACCTCGTTCGCGGGGTCGCCATTGTCCATGAAGCCTCGTCCGATGATCCCAGGGGAGCCTCATCCGAGGCCCTCAATCGTCTATTATGACGGCCGATCAAGGGCGCTTCCCGGAGGGTAGGGCTTGCTCCAATACCGTTGAATGAACCGTAAGCCTCGAAGCACCAACGATCTCTGGTCCCCTCTCCCACAAGGGGAGAGGGGGCCAGAAAGACCCATCCTCGCCTCGACTTACGGTTCATTCAAAGGTATTGGGGCTTGCTCCGCCGATGACCCGTCTCGCGGCAGGGCAGGTGTCGCCGAACGGTAGGTGTCACGCGAGATCAGGTTGTGCCGGGCAAAGCCGACATGAGTTTTACCGCCAGAGACCAACTGAGAGGTAAACGATTCTCCGCGCGATCCGCGACGGGGGGCTCGACTCCAACGGCCTCGGCGCGTGGTCCGTTCTGCCGGCGCCCGGATATCACGGTCGGGCGGGCTTCGAGCGGTTCTTCCCAACGTTTCGCGACGAGGGGGTCTGGCGTGTCTCGCCGGACCTGATCCCCGCGCACTCGTTGCACTCGGCCTCCGGGACGATCAGCCTGGCGCTCGAGGCTCACGGGCCGAACCTGGGCATCGGCGGCACACCCGACGGCGAGTCCGAGGCCCTGCGACTCGTATCGACCCCTCTGGCGACCGGCGCGACGCCCGGCGCCTGGGTGATCCGATCGGGGCGGGACGCCGAGAGCGACGGGACCGCGCCGGCCGCTGATTACCGGGCGCTGGCCGCGCCCTCGGAGGATCGGCGAGGGCCGAGATTGCTTGTCATTCCGGGCTGCTCGACGCGACTTCTTCGATCCATGAATCCCCGACCCGGTGGTTCGAGCCGGAGGCCCTCCGGGGCGACCGGGGTGCGATCCCCCCACCCCATTTCGGCCCGATCCGGGAGCGCGGGGATGAACGCGACTGACGACATCTGGATCACCGGGATCGGGGACTGCACGTCCGTCGGCGACGACTCCGCGACGATCGGCTCGAACCTTCTCCAAGGCCGGTCGGGGATCCGGGCGGTCGAGGAGTTCCCGATCGCCGAACACCCGAGCCGGATCGCCGGGCGGGCCGCGCGCATCCCCTGTCCCGAGGGCTGGGAACCGGCGGAATTCGACGCGCGCCGCCCGCTCGAACTGCAGGTGCCCTGGTGCTGAACCGAGGCCCTGCGCGATTCGGGCTGACGGCGCCGGGATGAAGGGGGACGCCCGCGACACCACTCACCCCCGGCCCCACTCTCAAAGCGAGAGGGGCCGGGGAATCGGCCCTCAGACTCGTCGCGACTAGCCTCTCTCAATGGCCCGACGCGGCGACCTTCTTCGTCTCGGGCTTGACGGGCGTCCCCTCCGCGAGGCTGCCGTTGTAGCTGGAGATCACGACGTCGTCGTCGGTCAAGCCGCTGAGGATCTCGGTCTCGACGCCGTTGTCGTTGCCGACCTGGACCTTGACGAGGTGGGCCTTGCCGTCCTTGACGACGTAGACCCCCCCCTCACCGGTCCCGGACTGGCCCAGGAGCGCCGAAGACGGGATGGTCACGCTGTCCGGCGAGGCGGCCTGGAGCACGACCGTCATCCGGCCGTACATCCCCTCGCGGAGCTTGCCGTCGGGGTTGGGCAGGTCGACCTCGGTCCGCATATTCCGGCTGGAGGGGTCCTCGGTCCAGGAATAGCGGGAAACGACCCCCTCGAAGGTCCGACCGGGCAGGGCGACAATCTGGAACTTGGCCTTGTCCCCCTTGTCGACGAACGGGACGTCGGTGTCGGGGATCGGCAGGACGACGCGCATCAGGTCCGTCGTGGCCACGGCGAGCACCGGATCGTTGCCGCCGTCGGAGGCGGAGCGGATGAAATCGCCCGGGTGGAAGGTCCGGACGGTGATCACGCCGTCATAGGGCGACGTGATCCGCGTGTAATCCTGCATGACCTTGGCCTTGCCGAGGTTCGCCTCGGCGACTTCGACATTGGCCTTGGCCTCGATGAGGTCGGCCTGGGCCTCCTCGACCAGCGCCGCCTTGTTCATCACCACCGCCTTGGCCGAGAGGACCTCGGCCTTGGCGACGCCGACGTCGGCCTTGGCGACGTCGAACCGGTCCTGCTGCTCGTCCTCCAGCTTGGCCTCGACGGCCCCTTTGGCGACGAGCCCGTGAATCCGGACCAGTTGCTTCTCCTGCAACTCCTGGTTGGAGACCTTGGCGACGATCATGGTCTCGGCCTGCTTGACCATCGCCTCGGCGGCGTCCTTGGCGGCCTGGGCGCTGCGAATCTTCGCGTCGGCGACCCGGACCATCGCCCTGGCCTGGTCGAGCGCCGCCTTGTTCTGGTCGACCGCCTTGTCGACCTCGGGGTCCTCGATCACGGCGAGGAGCTGGCCGACCTTCACGCGGTCGCCGATGTCGACGTTCTGGACCTTCAGATAGCCCGAGACCTTGGCGTAGAGCGCGGCATGCTTGAAGGCGTGGACCGAGGCGGCCTGCGTGGTGCTCCTCTCGATGCCTCCCTTGCGCGGGTGCGACGCCTCGACCGGCAGTCCCGCGGACGCCTTGTGCTCGCCGTGTTCGGACTCTCCGTGGTGCTCCGCCGGCTTGCCGCCGTCCTTCGTCATGAAGAAATAAGCGCCCGCCCCGCCGGCCAGGCCCAGGACGATGACGACGACGATCCAGGCCCGCGAACCCCCGGGGGCGACGGCCCCCGATGAGTTCGGCCGGGAGGGCGATGCTGATGTCTCCGCCCGGGCGGGCGGAGTGGCGACCGATGTCCCATGAGCGTCCACGATGGTTTGACTCCCGATTGGGGGTGATGGTGGGTGAAGTTGCGACGACGTCGGATGAGTGAGAGCAGCCCGACCCGCTCCCGAGGAGGCAACCCGCGTGGCGCCGATCGGCCCGCGGCCGCGAGATCCTGTGCGAGATCCGGGGAGGATTCGTCGGCTCGGAGGACGATCCCCCCGGGGCGGACGGCCCTCAACAACGAAGTGGGACGGAAGAGTGGGGCAGGGCGAGGACGTCCGGGCTTCGGCGGCCGGGGTCGGACGAGAGGCGGCCGGAAGGTCGTCCGGTCCGGCGAGCGGGTTCGCGATCCCAGGGCGAGCGAAGTCCCGGCCCGGCCGCCAGCCGCTCGAAGAAGGACCGATCGACCTCCTCCGGAGCGATGGCGTCGAGGCGCGGCCGGCCCTTGGGACGGCAATCGGTGAAGGCGTGATTCTTGGCCCGCCCGAAGGCGCGGGCGCGCTCGAACGGCCGGCAGGCCATCAGGGCGCCGCCCAGGACGATGACCAGGCCGAGGAGTGCGAGGAGTCGGGAGGCGCCGCGCGACATCGAGCTTCCCCGATCGTGAGGGACTTCTACTCCCCTAAGCATAGAGACAATCAGATGCGAGGTCAACATGTTGTTTCCCAATCGGCGATCGGCCCCAGGCTGGCTCTTGGCGAGATTGAGGATTGCCAAGAAGTCGCGACGATCGTATGATTCATGGACCCGGCGGGATCTCAACGTCATCACCGGGGCGGATCCGCGTTTTCCAGATCTCCTTCGCGTCTCAAGGCGGCTGAATGACGGCCCGGCTCTCGCGACTCCTGACGTTCTTGTTGCTGTTGACGGCGTCCTGCCCGCCGCCGAAGGTGACGAACGTCCTGATCTCCGAGTCGGCCCACCACGACGCGGGCCCCGGCAAGAAGTGCGTCCACGCCCGCGGCCATCATCGGATCAGTTCCCCGATCCGTGCCGAATCTTGCCGGATTATTGCTCGCCTGGGAGGCGACACGCGATCATCGCGGCGTCTCGCCGGTGCATTCCTCGTCCGGCTCCCCAACCGGCCGATCCCCTTCGCTGGCCCTACCTTCCCCGCCGCCTCTTCGACCTTCCTCCGCCTTCGCTGCTAGGTCACCACCGGCGGTCCAGATATTGTCGATCCGTCAATATCTCTCCTCCCGGGCCCCACGCCCGGGGTCGTTCGTCCGTGGCGTCACGGTACCGTGCCTAGCCGTCCCCTTCCTGGAGGTCCCGAGGACCGATGAACGGGTTAATCCGCGCCTCGTTGAGCAATCCTTACGCAGTGACCGTGTTCTGCCTGACGATCTTGCTGATCGGCACGCTCTGCCTCTTCATGATCCCCGTCGACATCTTGCCAGTCTTCAAGAGCCCGGCGGTCCAGGTCCTGACCTTCTACGGCGGCATGCCGGCCGAAGGCATGGAGAAGGACATCACCAGCCGGATGGAACGCTGGGTCGGCCAGGCCAACGGGATGCAGAGGCAAGAATCCCGCTCGATCGTCGGCGCCAGCATCGTCCGCGACTACTTCCAGGGGGATACCGACCCCAACGGCGCGCTGACGCAGGTCAACTCGCTGGCCCTGGCGTCGGTCCCGAACCTCCCGCCGGGCACCCTGCCGCCGGTGGTCCTGCCGTTCGACCCGACCAGCTCGACGCCGATCGGCCTGGTCGCCCTGAACAGCGAGACCGCCAGCGAGTCGACGCTCTACGACGTCGGCCGCTATGAGGTCCGGAACATGATCATGAGCAACCCCGGCGCCGTGGCGCCGGTGGTGTACGGCGGCAAGATCCGGGCCGTCATGCTCTACCTGAACCGCGACAAGATGCAGGCACGCGGGCTCTCGCCGCTCGACGTCATGAAGGCGATGGACAATTACAACGTCTTCCTGCCGGCCGGCGACGCCAAGTTCGGCGTCAAGGGCGCGGACGGGCGGTGGATCAGCGGCACCGACTTCGCGATCGATTCCAACTCGATGTACGAGCTGGTCGAGCGGATGGGCGACATGCCCCTCCGGACCGTCCACGGCAACGCCGCCTTCGTCAAGGACGTGGCCACGCCCCAGGACGACGCCTTCATCCAGACGAACATCGTCCGCGTCGACGGCCGTAAGCAGGTCTACATCCCGATTTTCCGCCAGCTCGGCGCCAGCACCCTGAAGGTCATCGACACGATCAAGGGGAACCTGGAGGACATGAAGTCCCGGCTCAGCTCGCCGGGAATCGACCTGAAGCTGGTCATGGACCAGTCGGTCTACGTCCGTCAGTCGATCGCCAGCCTGGTGCAGGAGGGCGTGCTCGGCTCGGTGCTCTGCTCGCTGGTGATCCTGGTGTTCCTCGGCCAGATCCGGATGACGGCGATCGCGATCATGACGCTGCCGCTGTCGGTCCTGGCGGCGGTGGTCGCCCTGCTGGCGACCGGCAACACGATCAACGTCATGACGCTGTCGGGCCTCTCGCTGGCGATCGGGCCGATGGTCGACTCCGCGATCATCTGCCTGGAGAACACCCACCGCCACCTGGGCGAGGGGGCGACGCCCGAGGAGGCCGCGTACAAGGGGGCGAGCGAGGTCGCCCTTCCCGAGCTGGTCTCGACCCTCTGCACGTTCCTGGTGCTGGCGCCGCTGGCCCTGATGCCCGGCCTGGGCGCGTTCCTGTTCAAGCCGATGGCGCTGGCGGTGGCGTTCGCCATGATCGCCGCCTACATCCTCTCGCGGACCTTCGTCCCCTCGCGGAGCGCCCAGTGGCTCAAGCCGCACGTGCACGGCCATGACGAGGAGAAGGGGCCGATCGGCCGGGCCTTCGCCCGCTGGGAGAAGGTGATCGACCGCGGCGTGGACCTGTACGTCAAGGGGCTCGACGGGGTGATGGCGCATCCCCGGACGACGATCGCCGTCGGCTTCAGCGCCCTGGCCATCGCCCTGATCACGCTCCTGCCGGTCATCCGCCGCGAGTTCTTCCCCGAGGCCGACGGCGGCGCCTTCGACATGGCCGTCCGGGCCCCCAGCGGCACCCGGATCGAGGTCACGAACGAGCGGATCGACGAGGTCGAGAAGTTCGTCCGCAAGGAGGTCCCCGAGCATGACCTCGAGCTGATCGTCTCGGAGATCGGCGTGACCGCCGACTGGTCGGCCGCCTATACGCCGAACGCCGGGCCGATGGACGCGATGGTCCACATCCAGCTCGCCGAGCACCGCTCCGCCTCGGCCCAGGATTACGCCTCGAAGATCCGGGCCGCGGTGAAGAAGGAGCCGAGGTTCGCCGACCTCGAATTCGCCTTCGACACCGGCGGCCTCATCCGGGGCGCCTTGAACGAGGGGAAGTCGACCCCGCTGAACGTCCGCGTCACCGGCAAGAACATGGTCAAGGCCGCCCAGGTCGCCGCGATGATCAAGAGCCGGATCGTCTAGGCGCTCGGCAACAACGGCGTGGTCGACGCCCGGATCATCCAGCGGCAGAATTATCCCGAATACGTGGTGAACGTCGACCGGACCAAGGCGGCCGACCTGGGCATGACCCAGGTCGACGTCATGCAGAACGTCGTCGCCTCGCTCAACTCGTCGATCACCTTCAACAAGAAGAACTTATGGATCGAC
>JAJYDH010000015.1:0-14954 GCA_021777685.1 Planctomycetota bacterium
CGGCGATGGCGCGGACCTCGTGCGTCTTGTAGTCGCGGACCTCGGTCAGGGCCAGGCCTCCGGCCGACTTCGGGGGGTTCGCGCGGAAGGCGGCCATCAGCTTCTGGATCTGGGCGACGCCCTCGCGCCCCTCCAGCGTCTTGTTGACCTGACGCTCGCCGTAGTGGCCGACGTCGATGTAGAGGTTGTCGAGGTACTCCAGGACGGTCTGCCGGCGGTCCTTGACCGTCGCGGCCAGCTCGGCGAAGAGGAGCGAGGCCACGGCGGCGTCCTTGTCGCGGACGTGGGTGCCCTTGAGGTAGCCGTGCGACTCCTCGAAGCCGAAGAGGAAGCCGGCCGGGCCCTTGTCGTCGATCCGCTTGGCGATCCACTTGTAGCCGACGAGCAGGTTGTCCTCGATCTGGACCCCCTCCCGCCTCGCCAGGTCGCGGACCATCTCGGTCGAGACGAGGGTGGTGACGAGGTAGTGGTCGGGCCGGAGCTTGCCCCGGGCGCCGACCTCCTTCATGACGAAGGCGGCGAGCAGGGCGCCGATCTGGTTGCCGTCGATCGTGGTCCATTCGCCCTTCGGGTCGCCGGTGACGGGCAGTCCCACGCCGATCCGATCGGCGTCGGGGTCGCTGGCGAGGACGAGATCGGCGCCGGTGGCCCGAGCCTCGTCGATGGCCGCGCGCAAGGTCTTGGGGATCTCCGGGTTCGAGACGTGGCCCGGCACGTTCGGGAAGTCGCCGTCGGGGGTCCGCTGCGAGGCCAGGACGTTCAGCTTGGTGAACCCCGCCTTGAGGAGCGACGCGGCCACCGAGGTCTCGCCGACACCGTGCATCGGCGTGTAGACGATCGAGACGTCGCGGGCGGGGGAGACCGACTCGCCGACGACGGCCGAGGTGTACGCCTCGTCCACCTCGGGGCCGACCAGGACGATCGAGCCGTCCTTGATGGCCTCGTCGTAATCCTTCTCGGGGATCTCGCGGTCGGACGCCTCCTTGACGCAGTCGATGATCCCGGAGTCGTCGGGCGGTATCACCTGGCCGCCGGCCGAGTTGTAGCACTTGAAGCCGTTGTCCGACGGGGCGTTGTGCGACGCGGTGATCATGATCCCGCAGTCGCACTTCAGGTAGCGGACGGCGAAGGAGAGCAGGGGGGTCGAGCGGTATTCCGGGAACAGGTAGACCTTGAACCCGGCCGCCGCCAGGACCCGGGCGCACGAGCGGGCGAACTCGGGCGAGTTGTGCCGGGTGTCGCGGGCGATGGCGCACGAGCGGGGCGAGTCGGCCCCCTTGGACCTCGTGACGTAGTCGGCCAGCCCCCGGGCGCTCTCGGCCATGGTCCGGGCGTTGAGGACGTTCGTCCCGACCGGGTACATCCGCCCCCTTCGGCCGCCGGTGCCGAACTCCAGGACAGCGTAGAAGGCGTCGTCGAGCACCTTCCACTTGCCGGCCTCGATGTCCTCGACCAGGCGGTCGCGGTAGGCGGCGAACGGCGGCTCGGCCAGCCATCGCTTGATGTTGGCCGCGGCGGAAGAGGAGATCTGTCCGGCCGATTCGGCCTTGACGACCAGGTTCACGGCGTCGTCGGGCGGTGCCATCGCATGCTGCTCCGTCGGCCCTCCGGCGATCGTCCCCCCGTCGCCCTCGCGACCCTCGAAACCGCCGCCTCCCGGACCGAGACTCAGGCTATCCCGCACGCTCCGGGGTTGGCAAGACCACTCCCCGTCGAACGACCCCGGCGCATCCGAATCGACCCTCAAGACATGCCAATTCGGGGCGACTGATCCTGCCGATTCGGTCGTTGTAACTCTCAACTTGAGCAAAACTTCCGGCCGGCGAGCTTGACGCCCGGCCTTGTAAAAAACTCCCCATTGTAAGTTGGGAGCGGACGGTTCGACGCCGGGCCCTGCGTGGCCTCCGGGCGATGTCGCGGGGATCTGGGCCCTTCGAAAGAAATTCGATCGCCGCAAATCTCGGCGGCGAGGCTTGTTGAAACGTGGGAGCGGCCGGATCGTCGGTGCTGTCGAGGGTCGTGGCACGGGCGTTGCTTTTCTATCCCTCGCCAAGCCGGCGACAGATGCACACCCGAGAAGAATTTTTCCTCAAGTCGGAAGGGCCCCAACCACGACAAGGTCGCCCCGATGTTGGGGCGGTCGATTCAACGACCGACGCCCGACGAGGGCGTATATCGATAGGCCCTAGGAGGTCGAATGTCCCGACCATCCCTCCGTCGCTCGCCGAACCTCGAACGACTCGAGACCCGCCAGGTCCTCAGCACTCTCGGCACCACGCCCGACCAGCAATATGCCCTCGAACTTATCAATCTCGTCCGCACCAATCCTTCCGCCGCCGCCGATAAACTGACCGCCAACATCTCCCCCGACGTCCTGGCGACCCTCAAGAGCGACGGCCTGATCCCCGACGCCTCGGCGAGCGAGGCCCGGAGTTACCTGGAGAAGAAGATGTCCGGCGCGACGGCGCTGCCCCCGCTCGCCTGGAGCGACGCCCTCGCATCCTCGGCCCAGTCGCAGAGCAACTACGAGGCCGCCAACGGCGTCCAGACCCACCAGGGGCCGGGCCAGTCGAGCCTCAACGATCGGATCAGCTCGGCCGGCTACTCCAACTCGCTCAGCTACGGCGAGAACACCTTCGCCTACGCCGCCTCGGTCGACGAGGCCATGCAGGCGTTCCTGTTCGACTGGGGCGTCGCCGACGACGGCCACTACAACAACCTGCTGCAGCCCGGGACCTCGGCCCAGGGATCGTTCAAGGACGTGGGCATCGGCCTGGTGAACACGAACGGCAACGGCGTCGGCCCGCTGGTCATCACCCAGGATTTCGGCAGCCAGCAGAACGAAGGCCCTCAGATCCTCGGCGCCGTCTTCAACGACCCCAACCAGACCGGCTTCTACGCCCCCGGCCAGGGTCAGGGTGGCGTGACGATCGACGCCCTGAATCTCTCGACCAACGTCGATTACCAGACTCAGAGCTGGGGTTCGGGCGGCTACCAGGTGCCCGTCGCCGCCAATGCCGACTACCAGGTCACCGCGACCGAGAACGGCCACGTCATCTCCAGCCAGAAGGTTCACGTCGGCAACGTGAACGAGATGGTCGACTTCATCCACAACCCGGCGAACGACCAGGCTCCCGCCCCGGCCCCGGTCGCACCCCCGGCCCCGGCCCCGGCCCCGGCCCCGGCCCCGGCCCCGGCCCCGGCCCCGACGCCGGTTTCGACCCCGAGCGTCAACGTCCAGCCGACCGTGAGCCAGCCGACGGTGGCGGCGGCCCAGGTCCTGATCAGCGTGCCGCCCCAGCAGCAGGACAACACGTCCTCCCAGCCGGCGACCCCCGCCCCCTCGACGCCCCCCGCCAATCCCGGCCCGCCCGCCTGGCTGGCCAGGTGGTCGCGCTGGACGGCCTCGAACGCCAACTGATCCCGGCCCGCGATCGATCGATTGACGAACGGCCCGGCCGGAGGGATCATCCCTCCGGCCGGGCCGTTTTCGTTCGAACCCAAAATGACTCGACCCCAGGACCATGCCCGGGGTCGTGATCAGTGTGCTCGGCAGGAGTCGAACCTGCAACCTTCGGCTTCGGAGGCCGACGCTCTATCCAATTGAGCTACGAGCACGTGGGCTTCATCTCACCCGACCGGGCCCTCATTGTCAAGGGGCTGGAGCGTCGGGACGCGATTCGGCCGCCTTCGAGAGTGATCCCGCGGATTCTGCTGATTCCTGACGCCCTCCCACCCTAACCCTCCCCCTTGCGGAGGAGGGCCGGAGTGGGGGGGGCGTGGCACCACCTGAATCGGCGAGTACACCGCGCCCCCGAAGGCCGCCCTCAAAGCTCGACGATCGGGCCATACGTCTCGGGCCGACGGTCCCGGTAGAACTGCCAGGTGTTGCGGACCTCGCGGATCAGGTCGAGGTCGAGGTCGGCGATGACCACGTCGTCGGAGTCTCGGGCCCCGACGGCGAGCATCCTGCCCCTCGGGTCGCAGAAATAGCTCTGGCCGTAGAACTCGCCGATCCGCCAGGGGTCTTCGAACCCCGGCCGGTTGATCGCGCCGACGAAGTAGCCGTTGGCGACCGCGTGGGCCGGCTGCTCCAGCTTCCAGAGGTATTCCGAGAGGCCGGCGACCGTCGCCGAGGGGTTGAAGACGATCTCCGCGCCCGCCAGGCCCAGGCACCGCGCGCCCTCGGGGAAGTGCCGGTCGTAGCAGAGGTAGACCCCGACCTTGCCGACCCTCGTGTCGAAGACCGGATAGCCGAGGTTGCCGGGGCGGAAGTAGAACTTCTCCCAGAACCCGGGGTCGCAGTGGGGGATGTGCATCTTCCGGAACTTGCCGAGGTACGACCCGTCGGCGTCGATCACGGCCGCCGTGTTGTAGTAGACCCCGGTGATGTCCTCCTCGTACACCGGCACGACGAGCACGATCCCGTGCTTCCGGGCGACGTCGGCCATGAGCCTGATCGTGGGGCCGTCGGGCACGCGTTCGGTCATCTCGTACCAGCGCGTCGACTGCTCGGCGCAGAAGTATGGGCCGTAGAACAGCTCCTGGAGGCAGACTACCTGCGCCCCCCGGTCCGCCGCCCGGGCGATCAGGGTGAGGTGCTTCTCGATCATCGCCGCCTTGATCTTCGGAGCCGGCGATGTCGCCGGCTCGCAGAGCGTGGCCTGGATCAATCCGCCTCGGACGACACGCGCCATCTCGGCCTCGATCTCATCAAAGGGACGAATCGCGGGCGGTCCCGCCTTTCGCCCGGCCCAGTGCGATGTAAACGACCGCCGAGACCCCGAAGCTCAGGAACCAGGCGTAATTGTACAGGTCGGTCCAGACCTTCGGGACGTCCGCCAGCTTGACCGTCGCCAGGAAGCCCGGCACGCACGGAGCGATCCCGGCGGCCAGTGCGACCAGCGCGACGGGGTTGAAGCCCCCGGCGTACCAGTAGGGACCGTCTTTCTGATAGAGCCCCTTCAGGTCGAGCCGGGTCTTGCGGAGGACGTAATAGTCGGCGATCAGCACACCTCCGACAGCCCCGAGGAGCGAGGAATAGGCGATCAGCCAGACGAAGATGTAGCCGTCGGGGTCGGCGACCAGCCGCCAGGGCTGGATCAGGATGCCGATGACGCCGGTGATCAGCCCGCCAACCCGGAACGAGATCCGCCGGGGCCAGACGTGGGCGAAGTCGTTGGCCGGGCCGACGACGTTGGCCGCGACGTTCGTCGCCAGGGTCGCCAGGCAGAGCGCCCCCATCGCCAGGGAGAGCACCAGCGGGTCGCGGAACTTGCTCAGGAGGACGACCGGGTCCCAGATCGTCGAGCCGTAGATCGTGGCGGTCGCGGAGGTCACGGCCACGCCGATGAACGAGAACAGGCCCATCGTCGCCGGCAGGCCGAGCGCCTGGCCGATCACCTGGTCGCGCTGGGTGTAGGCGTAGCGGGAGAAGTCGGGGATGTTCAGCGAAAGGGTCGCCCAGAACCCGACCATCGCCGTCAGGGCAGGGAAGAAGAACGACCAGAACCGGCCGGATTTGGGCCCTCCCGGGGCGAACGCCGAAGGTTGTTCCAGCATCGGACCGAACCCGTGCGCCGCCCGGTACGCCCAGGCCAGGAGCACCAACCCGAGCACGATCAGCAGGGGGGCCTTGACGTTCAGGAGGAGCCGGATCGACTCCACGCCCAGGACCACGACCAGCATGTTGACCGCCCAGAACCCGAGGAAGCACGCGAGCTGCAACGAGTTCAGCCCGAGATCGCCGATCGGCGGCGAGGCGCCCCAGTCGGGCCGGAAGATGGCGAGGATGGTCGCGATGGCGTTCCCGCCGATCCAGCACTGGATGCCGAACCAGCCGCAGGCGACCAGCGCCCGGAGCATCGCCGGCACGTTCGCCCCCCTCAAGCCGAACGACGCCCGGCAGTAGACCGGGAACGGAATGCCGTACTTGGTCCCGGCGTGGGCGTTCAGGACCATCGGGACCAGGACGATCGTGTTGCCCAGGAAGATGGTCAGGACCGCCTGCCACCAGTTCATCCCCTCGGAGATCAGCGACGAGGCGAGCATGTACGTCGGGATGCACGCCGACATCGAGACCCAGAGGGCCGCGATGTCCCGAGCGCCCCATTTTCGGGCCGAGAGGAGCGTCGGGGCCATGTCCCGGTTGATGTACCCCGACCCGTCGTGATCGATCGTGTCGGCGGGGATCGTCGCCGACTCGTCCGCGGTGGCCATCGGCCCTCCCTTCCGCCCGCCTTCCGCTCAGTACGACCGGCCCACCCCGGCGTCCTTCCACTCCCGGAACAGCCCGGCGCACTCCTCGGCGAGCAGGCCCCCCTCGATCGCCAGCGGGCTCCGGCCCAGGCTGGCGAGGGTCGAGGCGGGGACGGGCATCTCGCTGAAGCCGGCCGAGGCCGCGTCGGCGATCGACGCGCCGAAGACCAGCCGGTCGACCTTCGCCCAGTGGATCGCCGCCAGGCACATCGGGCAGGGCTCGCAGGTCGAGTAGAGCGTGCAGCCCTTCAGGTCGATCGTGCCGAGTGCCCGCGCCGCGGCCCGGAGGTTGTTGACCTCGGCGTGGGCGGTGGGGTCGGTGTCGAGCCAGACCGTGTTGTGGGCCGCCACGATCGCGCGATCCCCGAGGACAACGATCGAGCCGAACGGCGACTGTCCGGCGGCGATCCCCTCGCGGGCCTGGGCGATGGCCAGTCTCATCCAGTCGCTGTCGGTCAAAGGCGAGGCGTCCGAAGGGTCTGGAGCGAGTCTCTTTCGCGGGATTCGGGGCCGGAGGAGAGCGGAACGGCCCCGGAAGGACGCCAAATATGCTAGTCCACGCCTTCAATCCGCGTCAAGGATCTGGCGAGCCGTTGCGACTCGACATCACTGGCCGCCCGACTCGCCCCGGGGCCGGGCCTGGACGAGGACGGGGTCGGCGGAATTGGGCCGGGACCGGTTCTCGGCCGTGACCTTGTGCCAGGAGCGCCAGGCCCGGTCGAGTTCGTGGGTCCCGGCCAGGCCGTAGTGGCTCCGGGCGGCGGCATCCCAGCCGGACCGGGAGCCGTCGCGGACGAAGGCGAGGAATCGAGGTCGGCCGCCCATCTCGACCAGGAACCGCGAGATCGAATAGCCCTGGCCGTAGAACCCCATCAGGTCGTCCGGATACTCCTCGACGATGAACAGCCGTTCGAGCGGCAGGTGGCCGCGCCGGGAGATCAGGTCGAGGACGATCTGGTCGTGGCGGCGGTGCTCGCGAAGATCCTCGCTCAGGAGCGACGCCCCCTCATCCGCCCAGCGCGGCATCGGCCCGCCGAAGTAGGCGGCGAAGACGGTATGCGTCACCTCGTGCGGGATGGCCGAGGCGAGGATGCGGTCGAGCCGGCCCTCCACGCTCATCGACTGGTCGGAGACCTTGCCCCGGCTGAACCCGAACGAGGTCAGGCCGCCGGCCTCGCCCCGGGTGAGCTTGACCTTGACCGGGCAGGGGGTCGACCAGGCGGGCAACTCCTGGCCCAGCCACGCTCTGGCGATCGAGACCCGGCACGCCTCGGCGTGCTCGGCGACCTGCTTCGCCACCTCGGCCGAGGGGGCCTCGACGACGAAGTTGGTCGTCCTGTACGAGGCGCCGGCCAGGCCGGGCAGCAGCGCCAGGGCGAGCCAGGCCGCGACGTGGCGCGCGGACGAGGGACCCGGTCGACGAGCGTCCATGCTCCGTGCTCCTCCATGATGATCGCGTCGAATCGAATCGTGGTCGCGGCCGGGTCGTTTCCGTCGACCCGGCCGGGATCGGGGCGGACTTTAGCAAAAGATCGGCACGAAGTCGCCCCCGGAATCAGGAAACCGCGCGGGCGGGCTCGAAATTCGGCAGGACGCCGACGACCTCGGCGACGTCGACGACCCGCTGGGCCATCTCAGGGTCGAGCGACCGGAGCGGCGGCGGCAGCATCCGTTCGAAGAGCCCCCGGTGGCGGCAGAGGACTTCCAGGCAGGCGAGCATCGGGCCGAAGCCCGTCGCCTGGGCCAGCCGGGTCAGCTGGGCCTGGAGCCGGAAGGCGCGCTCGGCGTCGTCGGCCCGGGCGGCGTCCCAGATCGCGACGGTCAGCTCGGGCAGGGGGTTCGAGAGCGCCGAGACGAACCCATCCGAGCCCAGCTCGGTCGAGATCGCCATCTGATCGTTGGCGTGGAGGTAGCTGAAGCCCAGAGCCCGGCGCTCGGCGACCGGCCAGTCGAGCGTCCGGCTGAAGCTCGGGCTCACGTCCTTGCAGCCGACGATCCGGGGATGCTGGGCGAGCTGGCGGAGCTGGTCGAAGCCGAGCTGGTTGCAGATCCAGGGGGCGTTGTAGATGACGACGGGTTTCGAGAGGGTGTCGGCCAGGGCCGCGTAATAGTCGTTGACCTCGCCGAGGCACATCGGCTGATACCAGGGCGGCAGGACCGCGTAATAGTCGTAGGGGAGGTCGTCGAACATCGCCGCCCGGGCCCTGGTCCGGTCGGTCCCCATGTCGGAGACGTTCAGGACGAGCGGGACCTTCCCCTCGGCCGCCGTCGCGGCGATCTCGGCGATCCGCCGGAGCCGGTCGTCGGTCTGGAGTTCGAACTTCGAGGTCGTGCCGAGGATCCAGAGGCCGTGGACCCCGGCGTCGATCTGGAACCGGACGAGCCGCTCCAGCGCGGCCTCGTCGAGCGAGCCGTCGAGCTTCAGCGGGGTGGCCAGGGGCGGGATGATCCCGTGCAGTCGGGGAAGGTCCATCGGTATTCCAGCCTCGGGTCGGGTCGGATTTTCGCGCCGGAAAATCGAGTATGTCGACGAGTCGGCCGCGACGCAACCCGACGCTCCGGAACGGCCTTGGGCCATCGAGGCGGCCCGACCGCCTCGCCAGAATCGGGTTGACTCGCGGGCGATTCCCCCGCAACCGGCCAATTCGCGCGGTCGGGCCGGTTTTCCCTGATGATCCGCTCGCGAGCCGGCCGAAACCTAGATTGCGACGAGGCCCGGATCGGGATCGGCCGTCGGAAGACGATCGATCGACGACGATCCCGGTCGGGTCGGCGAGGGACGCGGTTCCGGCCCGGCGAATGGGCCGATCGCGTGTCGTTGGATAAAGCCCGCGGACCGGGCTCCTCGAATGGGGAGATCTCGGGCCCGCACGGAGGAGGAGATCCGAATGGCCACAGCCCGACTTCGCGTGTTCCCCCACCCCGACGACGAGCCCGTCGAGGACTTCCACACTCCTTCCGTGCCGATCCGGCTCTCCGACCTCTATCCGTTGCTCGCGCAGGCGTTCCGCGATAACTACGTCTGGCTCCGCGACTTCGAGAACGACGAGATCCTCGTCAGCGGCGACCTCTACGAGGTCGTCCGGGCGTTCTCGAACATGCGGCCTTCCGCCTGAATTCCCGTCCGAGACCTTCTTGGCAGGCTGGGGTTGCGTCCCAGCCTGCCCGGCCTGAGTGGCCCCGGGATGGGGTCTCAGGCATGCCCCGGCGGCTCGATCTTCGCGACCCGCTCCTCGGCGAGCATCGCCTGATACTGGTTCCAGGACATCGGCGCGAGGCCCCGGTCGACCGGCTTCATCGCGATGCAGCCCTCGACCGGGCAGACCAGGCTGCACATGTTGCAGCCGACGCACGAGTCCTGCTCGATCGTGAAGACGTTGAGGCTCCCGTCGCCAACGCCCGGTCGGATGCCGACCTGTGCCGGCTCGCGCTCCCAGCGGATCGACTGGTGACAGCCGTCCTCGCAGGCGACGTAGCAGAGCCCGCAGTGGATGCATTTCGCCTGGTCGATCTCGGCCACGACCTTGTAATTGAGGTCCAGCTCGCCCCAGGGTTTGAGCCGGGGGACGGACTTGCCGGCGAAATCCCCGATCCGCCCGAACCCTTTCGAACGCATCCAGCCCGACAGGCCGTCGATCAGGCCGTCCACGATCCGGAAGCCCCGGTGCATGACGGCGGTGCAGACCTGGACCGAGCCCGCCCCCAGGAGCAGGAACTCGGCCGCGTCCTGCCACGTCTCGATCCCGCCGATTCCCGAGATCGGCACGCCGACCCTCGGGTCCTTGGCCAGGCTCGACACCATGTTCAGCGCGATCGGCTTGACCGCCGGCCCGCAGTAGCCGCCGTGGCTCCCGTAGCCGCCAACCGAGGGTTTCGGCGCCAGCGTCTCCAGGTCGACCCCCATCACCGAGTTGATCGTGTTGATGAGCGAAAGGGCATCGGCACCCCCTTCGACGGCGGCCCGGCCGATGGCCGTGACGTCGGCGACGTTCGGCGTCAGCTTGACCATCACCGGGACCGTCGCGACCTCCTTCGCCCATCCGGTGATCATCCTCGCATATTCGGGGACCTGGCCGACCGCCGACCCCATCCCCCGCTCGCTCATCCCGTGCGGGCAGCCGAAATTCAATTCGATCCCATCCGCCCCGGCGTCCTGGGTCCGTTTGACGATCTCGTGCCACGCCTCCCGCCTCGACTCGACCATCAACGAGACGAACAGGGCATGCTTGGGGTGGGCCTTCTTGACCCGGGCGATCTCCGCCAGGTTCACGTCGAGCGTCCGGTCGGTGATCAGCTCGATGTTGTTGAGCCCGACGACTTTCCGGCCCTCGAAATCGATCGCCCCGTACCGCGACGAGACGTTGACGATCGGCTCGAACCCCAGCGTCTTCCAGACTGCCCCGCCCCAACCGGCGTCGAACGCCCGGCGGACCTGGTACTCGGAGTTCGTCGGAGGGGCCGAGGCGAGCCAGAACGGGTTCGGGGCCTTCACCCCGCGGAATTCGACGCTGAGGTCGGGCACGGTCAGGTCTCGGTGGGGCAGTTCAGGTGGGTTTGAGGGGTGTGGCCCGGTTCATCCGGAAATCCGATCCTCGTTCCCACGCTCCGCGTGGGAATGCAATCTTCGACGCTCTGCGTCGTCTTCGAACCCGCAGACGCTGATCGGAAGAGGACGCGGAGCGTCCGAGACGGCGTTCCCACGCGGAGCGTGGGAACGAGTTGATGACGCTCAACCGCATAGGATTGTGTCGACACTATCCAGATTGTCCGCGACATTGTAAATCGCGACTCGGCGAGCTAATTCCGCGTACTCGACGGCTTCGGCTTGGTCCATGCACAGATAAACTTTGCGTTGACACGATCGGCAAAATCGAACAACGGGCCCCCCGGTCGGCTGAAGGTTGAGCCATAGTTTGGGGCAATCGAGATGGGCCTCCGCCGGGCAATTCGTCACTTCGGTCGCTCGGTAGGTATATACCTCGTCGATCACCCACTCCAGCGCCTGACGATCCGCGACGGCCCAGAATATCCGCCGCTCGGTGATAAACCGAAGTTTCTTGAGCAAATCTTGATAATCATCGCGTCTACCAATGGCGACGCGAATTGCGTTGCCTTCCAGGCGGATAGGAAGAACGCACTCCTCTCGGGCTAGCGACTCAGGACAGTAATCCAATGCTGTGGGATCGATTTCCAGATTGGCTATCCGAATCATGGCCCCTCCTCGCACGCCAACCATCATTGAGAATCAGAGGCACGTCCCATTCGAGCCTTGAGGCGAGCATCGATTCCCTTCGCCGCGACCTTGCCATCCTGGACCGCGTCGACGACCTCCCCCCCTTTGCGGAGGCAGTCGCCGCCCGCGAAGAGTCCTGCGATCGAAGTTGCTCCTGTGGTCGCTTCCGCGACGATCCGGCCGGCTCGATGCTCCAGGCCCGGCAGGGCTTCGAGCCACTCGACAAGCGGGCCCTGGCCGAGGGCCTTGACCACCATGTCGGCGGGCAGGATGAAGTTTGATTCCGGGATCATTTGCAACTGGCCCGACTCGTCGAGGCGGGTCCGGGCGAACTCGACCCCTCGGGCCGCTCCGTCCTCGCCGACGATCCGCAGGGGAGCGGCGAACCACTCGAACCGGACCCCGTCGCCCTTGGCCAGGTCGTACTCGAAGGCGAAGGCGGGCATCGAGGCTTCGTCTCGGCGATAGGCGATCGTCACCTTTTCGGCGCCGAGCCTCCTGGCCGCCGTGGCGACGTCGATCGCCGTGTTCCCGCCGCCGATGACGATGACCTCTCGGCCGACCTCGCACTCCTCGAACGGTCGGACTCGCGTCTGGTCGATGAAGTCGAGCGACTCCCAGACCCCGGCCAGGTCCTCCCCCTCGATCCCCAGGGGCAAGGTCCGGCCCAGGCCGATGCCGAGGAACACGGAGTCGAACTCGTTGAGCAGTTCACGGAGCCCGGCCGGCGTGACCGGATGGTTCAGCCTCAGGTCGATGCCGATCGCGCAGATCCGTTCGATCTCGGCCAGGACGAAGTCGGTCGAGAGCTTGTAGGCCGCGACACCGTGGGTGTCCAGGCCGCCGGGGAGCGAGCGGCCCTCGAAGACGGTGACGTCGTGGCCGAGCCTCCGCAACTCATGGGCGCAGCTCAGGCCGGCGGGGCCGGCGCCGACGATGGCGACTTTCTTGCCGGTGGGCGGGCCGGGCTCGAAGAAGCTCACACCCTCGGCCGAGTCGCAGGCCAGGCGCTGGAGGCGGCCGATCGGGATCGGCCCTCCCGAGAGCAGGCGGTCGACGCAGGCCCCTTCGCAGAGGACCTCGGTCGGGCAGGCCCGGGCGCAGCTCCCGCCGAAGATGTTGGCTCCGAGGATTGTTTTCGCGGCGCCGATCTCGTCGCGGTGGAGGAGCTGGCGGATGAACCGGGGGACGTCGATCCCCGTGGGGCACGCCCGCGTGCAAGGGGCGTCGAAGCAGTAGAGGCAGCGGGACGCCTCGAACAGGGCCTCGGACGGCCCGAGGGGCGGGGCCTCGGCGAAGTTCCTGGCCAGTTCTTCCGGGCTTCGCCGCTCGCCGGCTCGGGGCATCGTGATCCTTCGGCTCCGGAGCATCAGATGGTGGCCAGAGATCGCTCTCCGTAGGGTGGGCACCGCCCACCATCCGATCCCTCTGGCTGGACAAAACTCAAGGTGGTGGGCGGTGCCCACCCTACGGGAAATCATGGGCTCGGGGCATCGCGTTGCGTCTCCGATCGGTCAACCGTCGAGCGAACCGGCGCGCTCGCGGGGGAGCCAGCGGCCCCAGCCGTCCTCGCCGACGAACCGATAATGATCGACGATCTTCCGGCCCCTCGAAAAGGTCATCTCGGCGAAACCGCCGAGTTCCCACCCCTGATAAGGGCTCCAGTCGGCGTTCGTCTCCATCCGGGCGTGGTCGACCGTGATGGTCTTCTCGGGGTCGATCAGGACGAGGTCGGCGTCGCTCCCCGGGGCGATCAGCCCTTTGCGGGGGTACAGGCCCATGAGCCGGGCCGGGTTGGTGCAGCACTTCTCGACCAGTTGCTCGATCGTGAGCCGGCCGGCGCGGACGCCGTGGGTGTAGACGATCGGTATCAGCGTCTCCAGACCGGGCAGGCCCATCGGGATCTTCGTCCAGTCCCCTTCCCAGCGGGCTTTCTGCTCGCGGGAGAAGGTGCAGGTGTCGGTCGAGACGACGCTGACCTCGCCGTCGACCAGCCCTCGCCAGAGTCGGTCCTGGTCGAGCCTCGACTTGACTTGCGGGCAGCAGGCGAACAGGTGGCCGTCGGGCCCGTCGAAGACGGAGTCGTCGAGGACCAGATACTGGGCGCAGGTCTCGGCGTAGACGTCGACGCCCCGGGCCCTGGCCGCCTTGACGAGGTCGGCCCCCTGGCGGGTGGACATGTGGACGATGTAGAGCCGGCCGCCCGTCGCCTCGGCCCAGGTGATGGCCCGCTGGATCGCCTCGGCCTCGATGACGTTGGGCCTGGTGATCGCGTGGAGCCTGGCGCCGTGCTTCGCCATCAATTCGGGCGTGTGGTGGCGGGCGATCAGCTCGTCGAGGACCCGGCTCGACTCGGCGTGGACCAGGAGCATCGCCCCGAGGTCCTTGCAGCGCTCCAGGGTGTTGAAGATCGCCCGGTCGTCGGACTGCCACCCTTCCGAGGCGTAGATCATGAACTCCTTGAAGGTCGGGCAGCCGAGTCGGACCATCGACTCCATCTCGGGGCCGTGCCGGTCCCAGTCGGTGATGGCCAGGTGGAAGCAATAGTCGACGGCCGCCTTCGGCCCGGCCCGGTCCTTCCAGTTGCGGAAGGCGTCGTGGAGCGTCTCCTCGCCGTAGGGGATGGCGAAGTCGATGACGGTCGTCACCCCGCCCCGGGCCGCGGCGCGGGTGCCGGTCCGCCAGTCGTCGGCGGAGACGGTCCCGCAGAACGGCAGCTCCAGGTGGACGTGGACATCCACCCCGCCGGGGATCAGGATCTTGCCCGAGGCGTCGACGACCTCGGCGCCGTCGCGGTCCAGCCCCTCGCCGACGGCCGCGATGGTCTCGCCCTTGATGGCCACGTCCCGCGCCGCGAGGCCCTCCGGCCCGACGACCGCCGCGTTGACGATGACCCGGTCATAGCCCATGCGTCTGGCCCGTTGAGGTTGGCATGCCTGTCAATTCGCCCCCGGGGCACCGATCGGAGATCCCTCCGGGCCGGCCGATGCCAGGGGGCTCCCGGCCGAGTAGCGGAGGAACGTCGAGTCGTCGTCGGGGTCCTTCGCCAGGACCAGGTCGCCGATCGCGACCCGCTCCGAGTCGATGGTCGGATATCCTTCCCAGCTCTTGTAGTCGCGGACGTTCCCGGCGGTCAAGATCCGGATCGGCTCCAGGGGGGGCTTGAGCTGGGCGAGCACGGTCGAATCCCAGACCGCGTAGGCCCAGGGCCAAGGGCCGCCGTCGGAGGGCCAGGGGCGGGCCGAGGTCCAGGACTGATCGTCGAAATCGGGGCGATTCCAGCCCGGAGGCGACCCGTCGGCGCACTTCCAGGTCTCGTCGGTCTTGACCAGGATCGACTCGCGACCGCCCTCGGTCGAGGTGATCTGCGCGAGCAGGCCGGCGGTCGTGCCGAACTTGGCGTCGAGTCGGTCGAGCCGGTTGGTCCCCTGGACGGCCAGGACGTTCTTGCCCCTCCGGAGCC
>JAJYDH010000015.1:14964-25493 GCA_021777685.1 Planctomycetota bacterium
CGGCCGGCGACGTCGATCGAGAAGACGCGCTGGGTGAAGTGCGTCGAGGGGTCCTTGAAGACCTCGGCGCCGTTGAGCCAGACGGTGAAGGTCTCGTCGCAACTGATGTCGAGCGTGGCCTTTTCGGGGACGCTCGCGAGGTCGAAGGTCCGGCGGAAGAGGCGAATCCCCTCCGGGACGGTCGTCTGCTTCTTCCCCTCTTCGGTCCAGATCCACCGGCCCGCGACGTGGCCGGGCTGGACCGAGACCTTGTCGAGCATCGCCACGCGAGGGGTCGACGCGAAGATGTTGTTCGTCACCACCAGCTCGCTCGACGCCGAGGGGGGCGTGGTCTCGAAATGGAGCCCCCGTTGCATGTCGGCGAACGTGTTGTTGGCCAGCCGGAGGCCGAGCGGGGCCCTCGACTCCGACCGCCGGTAGCGGAAGCCGTCCCCCCCCTTGAAGAACCGGCAACGCTCGACGTCGAGCCGCTCGACCGGCCCGGAGACGACGAGGGCGGACTGGAAAGGCCCCACGAACCGGCACGAGGAGACCTCGACCGAGGCCGAGCCGACGGTCGGCCGGTCGGGGTCCGGCTCGATCAGGATGGCGGCCTCGGACTCCTCGGATGTCGAGAATCGGGCCTTCCGGATCGCCGCCGGGCGGCCCGGCTCGCCGAGCCAGCCCCGGAGCACGATCCCCGCCCGCGTCGATCCCCGGACCTGGATCTCCTCCAGGACCGCACCCGCCCCGCGTCCCGAAAGGCGGGCCAGTTCGGCCACCCGCCCCTCGCCGTCGAGGAGGAAGCCCTTGAGATGGAACCCTTCCAGCCCCGAGACGTCCAGCAAGGCCCGCCCCTGGCTCATGTCCTTCGGGCCTCGCCAGCGGACCGGCCGGCCCTTCTCGCGGGGATTGACCCCTTCGAGGGTCAGGTCCCTGGGGACGCCTTCGCCGTCGGAGATCTCGACCGCCGCCTCCAGGATTGAGCCCCGGACGACCACGCGGTCGCCCGCCCTGGCCGAGCGGATCGCCTCGCGGAGGGTCGGGAACGGTCGGGCCGGCCCGGCGCCGGAGACCAGCTCGATCGAGACATCGGCCGGCCGGACGAAGGTCGGAGCGGGGGGGATCGGGCCGGCGGAGCCGGACAGCATCCTCAAATCCGAGTGAGAGAGTGGGTTCGATGGGGAAAAGCCGGATTCGGTCGAGTTCGGCCCCCGGAAGGTCCACCACGCCCCGGCGGTGCCGCCGAGGACGAGCATGATCCCGGCAGCGACCGAGGCTCGTCGACGCCAACGACCCCGAGGGGTCGGAGAAATCCCGGCCAACGAGGGCGCCGGAAGCCGGGGGACCGACGGTCCGGCCTCGTCGACCGGGTGTGTCTGGGCCGGCAGGATCATGGTCGTCCTGGAGAGGGAATCCGTCCCCCGGGGCGGGGTCGGGGTCAGTGACCTCGCCGGGGCGGACGTCATCCGGACGCTGGACGGCTGGCCGATGCCCCGGGCCGCCCGGCTCATCTGGGGCATTTCTTCGAGGGTCGGCGCCGCGATCTGATCCCGGGTCCAGGGCTCGAGCGCGTCGTGGACCTCCTCGGGCGTCTGGTAGCGGTCCTCGGGGCGCTTGGCCAGCATGGTCTCGATGATTTTCAGCAGGCCGTCGGGGACGTCGGGCCGGGCGTCGGAGATGGGCACGGGCGGCCGGTGGAGGTGCCACGAGAGCTTCTGGGCGACCGTCCCGTCCTCGAACAGCCCCTTCGCGGTCAGGAGATAGTAGAAGGTCGCACCCAGGCTGTAGATGTCGGCCCGGATGTCGACGTCGTGGCTGTTCAGGGCCTGCTCGGGAGCCAGGTAGTCGACGGTCCCGAGGAGGGTCCGGACGTCCCGTCCGGTGGTGAGGTCGTCGGTCGACTCGTGGAAGATCCGGGCCAGGCCGAGGTCGAGGAGCTTGACCGTCCCTTTGCGGTCGACCAGCAGGTTCCCCGGCTTGATGTCGCGGTGGACCAGGCCGCACTCGTGGGCGTGCTGGAGCCCGTGTGCGGCCTGGCGGATGTAGTGGGCCGCGCGCCCCCAGGCCAGCGGCCCGCTCCTCTGGATCAGTTGTTCGAGATCGCCTCCGTCGACGTACTCCATGACCAGGAAGTGGACCTTGTTGGCGTGGTCGACGTCGTAGGCCCCCACAATATTAGGGTGGCGGAGCTGCGAGAGCGCCCGGGCCTCGCGATGGAACCGCCCGAGGAGCTCCTTGTCGTCGGCGTGGGCGGACGGGAGGATCTTGAGGGCGACCAGCCGCTTCATGACCTGATGCTCGCAGAGGAACACCAGCGCCATCCCTCCCTTGCCCAGCTTTTCCAACAGCTTGTATTTCCCGCCGATGACGAAGTTCCGCCACCGGCCGCCCAGGAGCTGCTCGGCCTGGTACTTGGTCAGGAGCCCATCGAAGACCAGGACCTGGGCGAGCTTGAAGGGATCGGCGGGGAGGTTGTTATCGGCCCGCCTGCGGTCGAGGAAGCCCTCGAGTCGCGAGGCGTCCAGCAACTCGCTCTTGGCGACGAGTGCGAGGTAATCATCCGTCGTGGATGGCGCGGGCATCGCCTCCCCTTTCTCGGGCCGAAGGGGCTCTCGGGGGTCGCTCGCTCGGTGCTCGACACAAGGAGTCACGTCGAAGGCAGGCCCGGGACGACATCGGCCGCCTGCCCGACCGCGATCGCGGAGGTCGAGTGCCGGGCTGTCGGTCCGATCGATCGACATCCCGCATCCCGGCCGCTCAACGTCGCCGGATTCTGATGCGATATCTTACAGCATCCCGGAGACCGCTCGCCAGGGTCGAGGTGCGCCCTGAATCCCGGTTTGGCGGCGATGTTGGCGAGAGTCATCATGACCCGTCTGAACAACCGTCCCACGGGTTAACGGCGGTGGGTGGTTGACTCGGGCCGAATCGGCATTAGAATAGGACTCGTGAATCGACGAAAGGGCGCATAGCTCAGTTGGCTAGAGCGCACCCCTGATAAGGGTGAGGTCCGAGGTTCAAATCCTCGTGCGCCCATTCGCGAGCCGTTTGTTTGTCGTCGTTCAGGTCTTGACCACTCGACGACAAGTGCTCCGGCGAATCCGCGGCAAGTCGTGAGGACGCCTATCCTTGACGTAGGCGTTCTCATCGCATTTCGAAGAGTCTATCCAATCGACAAAGGCGACCCTTGCCGGTCCTCGTTCGTCTTGTTGCACCGGGGCGGTGGGATGGATTTCTCGGATGAGATGACTTGAACTGGGTGCCGGGCATGGGCGCCGGCATCGAGGAGATCTCTCCGAGGCCACGGGCGTCTGGGGAAGATCACGATTGGTCGCGGACGCGGGATCACGGCGACCAACTGGACTCAGATTGATGGGGCGAGCGGCCGGTCGCCCCGAAGTATGCCCGGAAATGCATCAACGACCGGCCGGAGAACGGCGAGGCCCGAGGTTCGAATCCTCGTGAGCCCTTCCGATCGATCTTCTTACTCCTCGTCTTCCTCTTCCTCGGCCTCCTCGATCTCGTCTTCGTCTTCGATCTCGTCTTCATCCTCGATCGGCGCATCGGCGACCTTGGCGGCGACGGGCTCGGGGGCGGGAGCGGGCCGGGGGATGGCCGCGCCCAGGCCGGGCGCGTTGTCGGGCATGGGCTCTTTCGTCTTCTGGACGAAGTGCGTCCCCTTTCCCTTGGCGGTCAGCTCGGCGGCGCGGGCCTCGGCGGCCTCCTTCTGATTGAACTCGAACGTGCCGACGGGCTTGAAGGCGTCGTTGAGCACGGTCCAGACGATCCGCATCCGCGCCGAGGGCTTCGCCGCCTTGACGGCCTTGGCCTTGGGCTTGGCCGCGGCCTTCTTCTTCTTTGGCTTCTTCTCTTCCTCGTCGTCTTCGACCTCGATGGCCTCGACGGCGTCCTCTTCCATCGGATCGAGGGGCTCGGCGGCGTCGTACTGTCGGCGCAGCTCGCGCCGATTTTGCGGTTTCCCTGCCATGCAAACCGTCCTCCTCGGGGCGGACTTCGTGGATCTGGGCGATGCGGAAGCGGCCGGGCGGGCTCCCTGGCCGACCGATCGCATCATCTTAGTGGAAGACGGGCCGATTGACCAGCGACCGATGCCGCGCCTCGCCGACCCCGGCCGGCCCGGTCAGGGCACTTGCGATGGCGAGAGACGCGTCAGGCCCGACGTCGACGACAAGGGCCGATCCAGCTCCTCGCGGATGTGGGCGAGCAGATTCTCGGGATGATAGGGCTTGGTCAGGAAGTGGACGACCCCGATGCTGACCAGGGCCGCTTCATTCTCCGGGACGATCGCGGCGCTGCAGATCATCACCTTCTGCTCGGGGCTCCGGCGCTTGACCTGCCGGCAGACCTCGACCCCGGAGCAGACCGGCAAGTTCAGGTCGACGAGCAGGAGGTCGAACGGACCATCTTCCTGGAAGCGCCTGATCCCCTCGCCGCCGTCTTCCGCCTCGAAGACCTCGTAACCCTCGTTCCGGAGGAACTGGGCGACCAGCATCCGCAAGATAGCCTCGTCCTCGACGACGAGCACAGATTCGCGCCGTTCCATCGGCAACCGTCCTTCCTGTTGTCTCGCGAGAGTCGGGAGACGCTGGGAACCAGGTCGCTCGCCATCGACCTTCCGACCGGAGTCATGTTATCGCCTCGCCCGCGTCGCGCCCACAGGAATGCCCCCATCTGATGATCTCGCCCTTGACTCGCCCCGATCGGGCCCCGCGAGCCGTCGCTCGCGCATTTCATATCTCTCGACCATAATTTCGCGATCGATCCGACGAATGTGACTGGAGATGACCGGGCGGATCGGTCACGATTGCCCTCAAGGCCCTGGCCTTCCGCCGGTCGACCCTCGAGATCCCCCCATGCTCAAATCTTCGAAAACGATCACGCTGGTCCTGATCGGCTCGACCCTCCTCCTGGCCGGCTGCAACCGGGACGACGAGGAAAATAACCAGACCACCGCCGCGGGTGGTCGCGGGGTTTACATCTCGCCCCGGGTCGGCTCCGGTTTCGGCGGGGGCACGAGCCGAGTCGGCACGGCGCCCTCGGCGCGGGGGGGCTTCGGCTCGACCGGGGTCTCCGGGATCGGCTCGTGACCCGATCCGACCTCTCTCGAACCTCCGAGGGGCCCGAGCGATGCTCCGGATTCCGACCGAACCCCGGGCCGACTGGCGGAAGGTGGTCGAGGCCCAGGGGCTCCTGTTCCATTCGGTCGACGGTGAGCCCTACTGGGACGAGTCGGCCTATTACCTGTTCGAAAAGGCCGAGATCGACCAGATCGAGGCCGCCACCGCCGCGCTCGACGCGATGTGCCTGGAGGCGGTCGAGCATGTGATCCGCGAGGGCCGGCTCGACGAGGTCGGCGTCCCCGAAGCCTTCCACGCCTTCGTCTTCCGGAGCTGGGAGCGGGACGAGCACACGATTTACGGCCGGTTCGACTTCTCGTTCGACGGCCAGGGGCCGCCGAAGCTCCTCGAATACAACGCCGACACGCCGACCGCCCTCCTGGAAGCCGCGGTGATCCAGTGGTTCTGGTTGCAGGCCCTCCTTGGCGGGATGAGCCCGGCCGATCGGCCCTCGATCGACCAGTTCAACAGCATCCACGAACGGCTGATCGAGGCCTGGGGCCGCGTCGGCCGGGACCTGGGCCGTCGGGTCGTCTTCGCGGCCCAGGGAGATTCGGTCGAGGACCTGATGACGGTCGCCTACCTCCGCGACACGGCGATCCAGGCCGGTCTGAAGACGGCGCCGATCGCCGTGGGTCAAATCGGCTGGAACCATGCCCGTCGGGTCTTCACGGACCTGATGGAACGGCCGATCGAGATCCTCTTCAAGCTCTATCCCTGGGAATGGATGCTGGCCGAGCCGTTCGCCGAGCACCTTCCCGAGGCCCCGACGCGCTGGCTGGAACCCCCCTGGAAGATGGTCCTGAGCAGCAAGGCGATCCTGCCGGTGCTGTCCGAGATGTTCCCCGAGAGCCCGTACCTCCTCCGGGCCGAATTCGAGCCGTTCGGGGACACCTTCGTCTCGAAGCCGATCCACTCGCGCGAGGGGGCCAATGTCGCCATCGTCCGGCAAGGGCGGACGGTCGCCGAGACCGGGGGCGAGTACGGCGAGGGCCCCCGGATCTATCAGGAATTCCATCCGCTCCCCGAGTTCCAGGGGCGTCATCCCGTCGTCGGGAGCTGGATGGTCAACGGCTACCCGTGCGGGATCGGGCTCCGCGAGGACGACGGCCCGATCACCCGGAACACCAGCCGATTCCTCCCTCACATCTTCCGCGCGTCGCCAAAGCTCAAGCCGCCGACGATGGGCCGGAAATCTGACCCGCGAGGGGTCGATGGCTCATGCCCGCCCCAGGACGACCCGCTCTGGGATCGCTGGCTCGATCGATGATGAACGGGGATATTGGAGACGGAGGGAAGTGGGCAGGGGGAGAGTTGAACTCCCGACACCGCGATTTTCAGTCGCGTGCTCTACCAACTGAGCTACCTGCCCTCACATTCAGGAGGAACTGAAGTCTAGCGATGGAGGACGCCGCTGTCAACCGAGTCGGCCGCGAAGGTCGGCGGATCTGGCCCTTGGTGTGAGTTGTAACCTGTTCTGAATCAAGGTTTTGCGGCCCGCGAGGCGTGGGCGGTTTCCAGGTCGATTCCGTCGAGGGCGGGGTTGCCGCCGATCGGGTTGGGCCGGGCGACGACGTCGCCGGGGAGCCGGGTCCGATAGGGGGAGATTTCGGGCCGGGCCTCAGGGAAGTCGGTGCTGATGAACTGGGCCCCCGAGGCCAGGGCCTTGTCGCGGCGGGTCGTGTCGTTCTTCCTCGCCTCGGCGGTGTCGGCGTCGGCGCGAGTCCGGACGAGGAAGCCGGCCTCGACCAGCTTCCTGATCCGCTCGAAGTCCTCGACCGGGTCGTTCAGCTTCATCCAGGCCGCCGCCGGGTGGTTCTCGGGGACGCAGACGAACATGGCCCGCCCCCGGAGCGCGGGGTGGTCGGCGAGGTAGCGGTCGCGGACGGCGTCCTCGTTGTCGAGGGCGAACATGACCTTCCCTCGGGACGCTTCGAGCGCCGGCCAGCCCTTCGACCGGATGGCCTCGGGGAGGGTGTGATGCGACCCCCGGACGTCGTCGGGGGCGAGGAGCTTGCCGGGGCCGAAGGTTGATCGGATCTCCTCGTCGATCGCGTCCAGCTCGGCCTTGCCGAACGGGGCCGGGCGGGTCGGCAGCCCGGCGATGGCGTCGTCTTTCAACTCGACGAGCACCAGGATCGGGACGTGCCTGGGGTGCGCCGTCGACCAGTCGCGGAGCTGCCGGAGGGCGTCGGCGAACGTCGAGGCGGTGGTCAGGTAGTCGAAGTCCTGGATGTGGAACACCTTGAAGCCCGGCTTGCGGAGCCGTCCCTCGGCGTCCGGGTCGGGTCCGGGGTCTTTCCGGAACCCCTTGAGGATACGCCGGGCGGTCGGCACGGCGTAGCGGCCCCCCTGGGGGTCGGCGTAGACGTCGAGCTCGATCTGGCGGATGCCCAGGTCGGAGAACTGCTCGGCGAGCGGGCGATGGGTGTAATCGAGCGATCGCGCGGCGACCCTCCCCCTCGCGCCGAGGAGCCCCTGGACGTTGGGATGCGGGGCGATGTGATACGAGTTGTGCGTGCCGATGACCTGGATCTGGTTGATCCGGGTCTCGTCCCCGGCGGCGGCCGTGAGGGCGAGTCCGAACACCGCCGGCCAGGAGACCCAGGATCTTCGGACGATCATCGCGAGACTCCAGGAATCCTGGCCGGTCCGATCGAGGATCTGCTCTCTCGACCGGCCGACCGTCTCAGTTCGACTCGGGGAAATTGGCCTTCACCACCGACGGGTCGGCCTTGACCTTGGCGTCGGCGACCTTCTTGTCCTTGTCGTCGGGCTTGGCGGCGGGGGGGGCGTCCTTCTTGGCGAGGAGGGTCCCGTCCTTCGAATCCTTGCGGAACTGGGCGTTGGGGTCGAGATAGAGTTCGGGCGAGAGGGTCGCCAGGGCGGTGAAGCCGTCGCGACCGGCCGTCTTTCCCTCGGGCTTGCGCTTGTAGATGATCCGGCTCTCGGTGATCTTGAGCGAGTCCTTCTGGTCGAGCGACGTGCTCTTGGCGAACTTGCCGACCTTGAGGAGTTGGTTGAACGCCGCGACGCCCGGCTCGGAATCGAGCTCGATCTTCCGGGCGGTGTCGAGGGTCCGCTCGCCCTCGACCACCTCCTCGGAGCGGACGATCTCGAAGCCTTCGGGGAAGTGCTTCGTCATCAGCTCGAACGCCTGCTGGCGATAGTCCTTCTTGCCGATCGACGTGTTCCGGGGGATGCCGATGACGCCGTATTCCCCGTCCTGGTAGACGTATCGGGCGTCGGGGGTGGACATGCACCCCGTCACGCCGAGGCAGGTGGCGACGAGGGCCGCCTTGATTCCGAAAACTCGCCCCATCGGATTCACCTCGCGCCCCGGGGGCGCGAAAGACCCTCCGACCCCGTCGGTGACGACCGACGGGACCATCGGCCCGACTCGGGTTCGAGGGATGACGAAGGGGCGAGGCTCGCGGATGACCTCGAAGGGAGGGGGCGACACGATCGGAGTATGTGGGAATTCTTATCGTCCCGGCAACCAACAGTCAAGGCGGAAAAATCGCCAGGTCCGTCGGCCACCGGGCTCGAAACGTCTCAAGGTTTCGTCTGCAAACGGCGTGCCTTGAGGTTCCTGAACGCGACGGGGCCGTGGTCGGCCTGGAGGAGGATCGGCCCGGTCGTCTTTTCTTTGTTCTTCCATGCCGCCCCGGTCGGGGTCTCGACCTCCAGGTTATCCTGGACCGTCTTCCCGTTGAGGATGGCCGTGATCCGGGCGCTGGCGACCTTCTTGCCGGAGGCGTCGAAGCGGGGGGCGAGGAACGTCACGTCGAGGACCTGCCACTCGCCGGGCGGCTTCGAGGCGTTGAGCAGCGGGGCGTGGCCGTCGTCGATGTGGTGGTACTTTGGCTTCTCCTCCGACCGGGGGTAGACGCCGCCGTTGTCGCTCCCCTTGAGCGCCTTCTTGGCGCCGAAGCTGTCGAAGATCTGGACCTCGTAAACGGCCTGGAATTTGACCCCCGAGTTCGACCCCTTGGGGACATTGAACTCGATGTGCATCTCGACGTCGCCGAAGGTCTCCTTGCTGACCAGGTTCCTGGCCCGGCCCTTCTCGCCATTGTAGATGACGCCCGAGCCGGCCTCGGCGACGAAAACCCTCGGGTTCTTGGGGTCGAGCGCGACCGAGCCGACCGTCGACCAGCCTTCGACCGGCGACTTCCACGCGTCGAGCCCGGACAGGTCGACCCATCCCGGCTCGTCGGCCCAGGCCCGGCCGGCGAAGGCCAGGGAAAAGACGGCGACCGCGAGCCAGCCGGCGGCGCGAGCAGATGGGCGCATCATTCCTCCTCTTCGAGCTTGAGGGCGACCTCTTCCAGGCCGAGGTACTTGGCGACGGCCGAGAGCTGATGCTGGACCTCGAACATCCCGGCGGGCCTGGCCGAGGGGTTGACCTGGAGGCAGGCGAGGATGGTCTCGTTCAGCGTCCCGGGGATGTTCGGGTTGATCTGGATCGGCGGGGCGAGCTTGTTCTTGACGCTCTCGATGGCCTTCGGGCCGCCCGCCGGGTTGGCGTAGCGGCCCGTGAACATCCGGTACATGGTGGCGCCGAAGTTGTAAATGTCGGTCCGCTCGTCGACGACCTTCTCCATGATCTGCTCGGGGGCCATGTACTGGGGCGTCCCCTGGATTCGGTTCTTCTCCTGCCCCTTGAGCCAGGCGGTGCCGAAGTCGATCAGCTTCACCTGGCCGTCCTTCGTGACCATGATGTTGGACGGCTTGAGGTCGCCGTGATAGACCCCCCGTCGGTGCATGTGCACGAGCGCGGCGGCCACCTGATTGAAGATCAGGACGAGCTGGCTGAGCGTTGGCGTCTCGATCTCGTCCAGGGTCTTGCCGTCCACATATTCGATGAGAAGCTCGACGCTCGTGACCTTGAACAGGAGGTTTCGCTTGATCCGGCAGTCGTAGATCCGGGCGATGGCGGGGTGGTTTAACCTCTGCGCGGCCTCATACTCGGACTGGGCCTGGGCGATGTAGATGTCGTCGTCGGAGTCCTGCCTCTTGACCACCTTCAGGGCGAATCGCTTGCCCCCCCGGGTCCGATCCGCGATCTGGAGGATGGTGCTGCCGGCCCCCGTCCCCAATGGGCCGACCACCCGATACTGCATATCGCTGAACTTCGGCATGCTCGTCACGTTCGACATGCGGTCCCTCGGTGACTTCGGGGCAGGGGCACTTTTCTAATAAAGCGGGACGAGAGACATCGAGAGGGGAAATGGCTGCTCATTCGCTCCCCAATGAAGTTAGCCCAGGACATCCATCGGGGCAATCCCCCAGAAGCCCGGCGGGGGGATTCCTCGCCGGCGATCATGACGCTTCGTTACAATGGCGATTAACGACCGTTCCGCCCCCTTCCGAGGAGCCACCGGCCATGTCGGCGGAGGAGAATCC
>JAJYDH010000429.1 GCA_021777685.1 Planctomycetota bacterium
TGTACGCCAGCGCCACGACCAGGTCGCGGTTGCCGGCGGTCGCCTTGCCGGCGATCGTCCCGCGTTCCTGCCCCGCGCCGAGGTCCCAGAGCTTCACCTCGTCATAAGGCTTCGACGCCGGGCCGGCGGCCTGTGGGGCGGGCTCGGGCTCCTGCGCCGGGGCGGCCTCGGGCGGGGCCGGCGCCGGCACCGGCCCTTGTCCGGGCGGCCTCGGGGCCGGAGCCGGCGCGGGTTCGGCCGGCGCCCCATCGGCCGGTCGTCCCGGCGCGGGCGGATCGAACGGGCTCCGTCCCGGCGGCGGCGGTTGCGGCTCGGCCTGGTCCCCTTCGGCCGGCGCGGTCCTGGCCCTGGCGGGAGGCCGAAGCCCGACGGCGAGGGTCTTGCGGTCGGGCGAGAGGGCCATCGCCCGGACCTTGAGGTTGCCGCCGCCCAGGGAGAGGCGTTCCTTGTTCTCGGCCAGGTCCCAGACCTTGACGATGCCGTCCTCGGACCGGCTGACGAGCCTCGACCCGTTTTCGAGGAAGGCCAGGCTCCGGACGGTGTCGGAGTGCCCCCGGAGCGTGGCCCGCTCCTGCCCCTTCTTCGGGCCGGCGGCGACGTGCGCCGGCGGCCGTTGGCCGGGCGTCATGTCGAAGCGGGTCACGCCCCGCTCGCCCCCGGCGAGGAGGGACTTGCCGTCGGGCGCGAACGCCAGGCAGGCGAGGCCCTCGCCCTCCGAGGCGTCGGCAAGCGTCGGGTTCGAGACGGGCCGGCCGTCGAGCGCGTCCCAGACGAACAGGGCCGGCTCGCCGTCGGCCGCCGAGGCGATTGTCTTGCCGTCGGGCGCGAAGGCCAGGCCCGTGATCGGCCTCCTCGGCCCGCGCAGGGTGAGCCGGGCCTCGCCCGAGTTGGGATCGAGGAGGTGGACCGTCCGGTCGAGCCCGCCGACGGCGAGGGTCCTGCCGTCGGGGCTGAAGGCGATGACGGCGATCGCCCGGGTCGAGGGCTTGAAGATCGCCCGGAGCTTCTTGCTGTCGGCCACGTCCCAGACCGTCACCGAGCCGTCGACCGAGCCGGCGGCCATCGTCTTGCCGTCGGGCGAGAACGCCAGCGCCCGGATCGTTCCGGGGGCCCCGGCGTATTCGCGAACCTGGCGGGCGACGGCCCGGTTCCGGAGATACACGGTGGTAGCGATCGACATCGCCCAGTTTCGGCCGTCAGGGCTGAAGGCCACGGCCCAATCCTCGGCGCCGGCGGTGGGGACTTCTTCCGTCTTCTGGCCATCCGCGACGTTCCAGAGCGTCACGGCGTCCGAGGCCGTGACGACCGAGAGCGTGGCCAGGGTCTGGCCGTCGGGCGAGAACGCCAGCCGGACCTCGCCGCCATGAAAGTGGATCGGCGGCGTCCGCTCGAGGCCGGTCGCGACGTCCCAGATCCGGACGAGGTCGTCGGTCGTGCCCGTGGCGAGCGTCTTGCCGTCGGGCGAGATTGCGAGCTGGCGGACCTTTCCTTCGATGTCGGCAAACGGCCTGGGCGCGAGGCGGGTCGCGACGTCCCAGAGCTTGACCTCGCGGTCGAGGCCGGCGGTGACGAGCGTCTTGCCGCCGGCCTCGAACGCGAAGGCCCGGATCGGGCCGGAGTGGGCGTGAGGCACGAGCGCCACCGTCTGGCCGCTGGCCGCGTCCCAGCGGCGGACCGAGCCATTGTCGCAGCCCCCGAAGAGGGACAGGCCGTCGGGCGCGAACGCCAGGGCCCGGACCGGGCCGTCGACGGGGCGGAGGGCCAGCCGCTCGGTCCGCCCGGCCAGGTCCCAGAGCCGGACCGAGCCCGCCCGGTCGCCGGAGGCCAGCGTCTTGCCGTCGGGGGCGAAGGCAACGGCGTCGACGGCCTCCTTGTGCCCCTCGAAGCTGTCGACGTACCGGCCCGAGGGGGCCTCCCAGAGCTTGACCGTGAAGTCGAGCCCGCCGGTGGCCAGCATCTTGCCGTCGGCCGAGAACGCCAGGCAGGTCACGGCGCTGGTGTGCCGGGCCAGGGTGGCGATCTCGGCCTTCCGGGCGACGTCCCAGAGCGTGACCGAGCCGTCCTTGCTGCCCGAGGCGACGACCTTGCCGTCGGGCGCGAAGGCCAGGGCGGTGATCGCGCCGAGGTGCCCCTTGAGCTTGTCGATCGGCAGGCCGGAGCCGGCGTGCCAGAGCGAGACCGCCTTGCCGTCGCCGCCGGTGGCCAGGACCTTGCCGTCGGGCGAGACCGCCAGGGCTCGGACCGGCCCGGCGGGGTCGCGGAGCCGGCCGATGAGCGTCCGGTCGGCCGCGTCCCAGAGGCTCACGCCGGCCGATTCGGTCGCGGCGAACACCCGCTTGCCGTCGGGCGAGATCGCCACGGCCTCGACCGCGTCGAGGTGGGCCATGACCCGCTTCTCGACGGCGACGGGCGAGCGAGGGCCGATCGAAGAGGCCAGCGCCTTCCCGTCGGCCGCGTCCCAGATTCGGACCGAGGCGTCCTCGCCGACGGTGGCGACCAGGGCCCCGTCGGCGCCGAAGGCCAGGCCCCGGATCGGCCCGAGATGCCCGCGAATCCTCGGCCTCGGGACCGCGATGACATTCGTGCTCGGGTTGATCGAGGCGAAGAACTCCACGAGGCCCGGCGCCGGCCGGGGGCCCGACCGGTCGGACACCGCCGCGGCCACGCCATGCCCGTCGGGCGCGAAGGCGACCGCCAGGACGTCACCATCGGCCTGCCAGCTCTGGAACTGGTCGGGCTGCTGGGGTTGCTGGGGCTGTGGCACGGCGAAACCGACCTGGGCCTCCACGACCGCCACGCCTCCGCCCGGCAATTCGAGAAACTGCCCGGCCCCCGGCTGTCCGGGGACCGGCGGGGCCGGGATCGGCAGGCTGGGCGGAGGGGCCGGGATCGGCTGCCCGGTCGCCGGCGGTGCACTGGGCCCGGACCGCCAGAGCCGGACGGTCCGGTCGAGCCCGCCCGAGGCCACGGCCAGGCCGTCGGTCGAGAACGCCACGCACAGGGCCGCCGCGTCGTGGTGGCCCAGCGCCTTCCGCTCCTTGCCCTCGGCCACGTCCCAGAGCCGGATCGAATGGTCCAGGCTCGCCGAGGCGAGCGTCTTGCCGTCGGGCGCGAACGCCAGGCCGCGGATTCCCTGCTCGTGCCCCTTGAGCGTCCGGGAGAGCGTCCGACCGGCGACGTCCCAGAGCCGGATGACCGTGTCGAGCCCGCCCGAGGCGATGAGCTTGCCGTCGGGGGCGAACGCCAGGGCCTCGACGGGCCCCGAGTGCCCCTTGAGCTTGGCCAGGGGCGTGCCCTTCGCCGCGTCCCAGAGCCGGACCGTCCGGTCCTGGCCGCCGGTGGCGACGACCCGGCCGTCGGGCGAGATCGCGACGGCGAGGACCTTGCCATCGTGCCCGGCGAGGTCGGCCCGGTGTTTGAGCCGGTTCTCGGCCAGGTCCCAGACCTTGGCCAGGCCGTCGGCGCAGGCCGTGGCGAGCGTCCCACCGTCGCGGGCCATCGCCACGGCGACGACCTCGCCGGTGTGCCCCTTGAGGTCGACCGGGTCCGGCTTCCAGTCCTGGGCCGATGTCGAAGCGGTCAGCGCCGCCGCCGCCAGGAGCCAGGCCGCCGCGAGCCGCAGCCGACCGACCCCGAACCTGCCGTCCGGTCGCATGCGCCGAGCCTCCGTCCAGGGGTGGATTCGAGTGAAGATGGGCCGACGGGCGCCCCCTCTGCCTCCCTCTCCCTCGGGGAGAGGGCCGGGGTGAGGGGCGTCGCCGGGCGAGTGACATCGAAACGGCCCTACTTCGAGGCCCCGCCGGTGATGCGATGCCCCTCACCCCCGGCCCCTCTCCCCGAGGGAGAGGGGAGGCAAACCGTCAGCGAAGCCGACTCAGATGCCGGCCCCATCCCCCGCGCGGGCGATCTGGCGTTTTCCGGCGTCCTGGCCCGGGGCGACGAGCGACTTGAGGAAGGCCTCGACCTGGAGCCGCTCGGTCGGCGAGAGCTGGAAGAACTTCTGCGCCGAGCCGCTCGCCTGGCCGCCGTGAAGGGCGACGGCCTGTTCGAGGGTCTGGGCCCGGCCGTCGTGGAGGTACGGGCCGGAGTCGCGGAAGCCCCAGAGCGGCGGGGTCCGCCATTCCTTCTTGCCGGCCGACTTCCGCTCCTGCGGCTGGCCCGGCTTCGGCTGGGGTTGAGGCTGGCCGTTCTCGGCGAGCAGCGGGACGAGCGGCTCGTCGGTCCCGTCCTCGGAGCCGTCGTAGGAGCCGCTGTCGGCCATCTCGTCGCCCATCTCGTGGACCAGGAGGTCGCTATAGAGCCCCTCGACCTCGCCGAGCTTCGCGACGTGGCAGCCGGCGCAGCCGACCGAGGCGAAGGCCGCCTTGCCGGCGCCGAGGAACCTGGCCTCGGCGGCGGAGGTGGTCGCCCGCTCGACCGGCCGGGGGATGCTCCGGACGTAGGCGACGAGCGAGGCGCACTCGTCGGCGCTCAGGTCGAGGCCCGGCCCCTTGTAGCGGGGGGCCTGCGGGGTGATCGCCTGCGAGTGGCCCGGCACTTCGAGCCCGACCTCGACGGCGCAGGCGTTGAGGACGAAGTCCTCCGAGTTCGCCGTCTGCCCCTTCCACCCCAGCCGACCGATCCGGCCGTCCTTGACCCGGGCGGGCCGGCCGGCGATCTCGGGCGTCTCCTTCGCCTGCTGCTTCGCGACCGCGACGATGGCCGTCTCGGGGATGGCGTCGATCAGCCCGAGGCCGAACAGGGGGGTCGGGTTGCGCTGCGACCGGCTGACGTTGAACGGCCCGACGTTGATCGTCCCGCCCGTGCCGACGCGGTTCGCCGCGACGGCCGCCCGGACTTCGTTCATCCGGGACATGGCCGCGTTGAGTTGCGCCTCCAGATTCCGCGGGCGCGGGCCGCCATTGGTCCGGTTGATGAGGGCTCCGAGTTCGTTGGGGAGGACCACGGCCTGGTTCACGGAATCGACGGTCACGAACGAGATGGCCCCCATGTTCACGATCGTCCCGGGCGCCGCCCCATTGCCGAGGAGCTTCGACCGGAAGGCGTCGTAGCCCGGGTCGGTGCCGAACTTGTGGAGGACGACGGTCTTGCTCGTCCGGAACCCGGGATGGAGGGAGAACAGCGGTTCGAGCTGGTCGGCCGAAGGGGGCGGGCAGGCCCCGCCCGGCGCGACGGCCGGGGCCGCGAACGCCGCCGTCGGCTCGGCCGGCGGAGGCGCGATCTGCGGGACGGGGTTGTTCATGAAGTTGACATTGCGCGAGGCGCTCAGGATGTCGATGTTCTTGCTGACCGGCCCCGCGCCGCCGGACCCGCCCGAGTTGTGGCAGGCGACGCACGACGAGTCGTTGAACGCCGGCCCGAGCCCGTCGCCGCCGTGGCCCCTGGGGTCGTTGGGCATCCACTCGCGGTTGAAGATCTCGTAGCCCGCCGCCGCCGGATCGGCCTTCGCCGCATCCTTCCAGCCGGCCAGAGC